>NZ_JBFUJP010000009.1:0-108368 GCF_056401315.1 Rhodococcus sp. P4_F5
CGCCTGGGCCGCGGCGATGCCGTTGCTCGCCGCCGCCCTTTGGCCCACCCTGCCCGACATGGCCGCCACCGACGCCGGCGCCGACGACCGCACCGTCACCGTCGCCGCGATCCAGGGCAGCGTGCCCCGGCTCGGGCTCGAGTTCAACGCACAGCGCCGCGCGGTCCTCGACAACCACGTCCGCGAGACCGTCCGGCTGGCCGACGACATCGACGCCGGCCGCCAACCCCGGCCGGACATCGTGGTCTGGCCGGAGAACGCCTCCGACATCGACCCGCTGCGCAACGCCGACGCGGCGACCGCGATCAGCGCCGCATCGCGGGCCGTGGGCGCGCCGATCCTGGTCGGCGCCGTGCTCGTCAACGGCGACGGCACCACCACCAACTCGGTGATCGTGTGGGACGCGGACACCGGTCCGCAGGAACGCCACGACAAGAAGATCATCCAGCCGTTCGGCGAGTACCTGCCGTACCGCGACTTCTTCCGGCACCTGTCCTCGTACGCGGACAAGGCCGGGAACTTCGTGCCGGGCGACGGGAACGGGGTGGTGCACGCGGCCGGGATTCCCGTCGGGGTCGCCACCTGTTACGAGGTCGCCTTCGACCGGGCCCTCACCGAGGCGGTGCGCGACGGCGCGCAACTGATCGCGGTGCCGACCAACAACGCGACCTTCGGCGACACCGAGATGACCTACCAGCAGCTGGCCATGTCGCGGGTGCGGGCCGTCGAGCACGGCCGGGCCGTGGTGGTGGCCGCCACCTCCGGGGTCAGCGCGATCGTCGCCCCGGACGGGTCGGTCCAGCAGTCGTCGCCGTTGTTCGCCCCGACCACGCTCGTCGCGGAGGTCCCGCTGCGGGCCACGACCACCCTCGCGACCCGGCTCGGCTCGATCCCCGAGTACCTACTGTGCATCGCGGCGGCCCTCGCCACGGCCGTCGCCGTGGTGCGCCGCCGGCGCTTGGCGCCGGAAGCCCCGGAGGCGGCCGACACCGCGGCATGAACGCGGTGGCCTTGCCCAGAGACGACTGAACGCCCCGGAGGAAGTCCTCCGGGGCGTTCAGTGTTCGATCAGGCGCCAACAGATGCCGGCTCCGCTACGCTCCGCGGCGCTGCGTCCGTAGACGCCGGCTCCGCTACGCTCCGCGGCGCTTGGTCTTCAGCAGGTCCATCCGCTCCTTGAGCAGCTCCTCGAGCTCTGCCTCCGAGCGACGCTCGAGCAGCATGTCCCAGTGGGTGCGCGGGGGCTTGACCTTCTTGGCCTCCGGCGCGGTGCCCTCGAGGAGCTGACCCTCGAGGCCGTTCTTGCACATCCAGGTACCGGGGATCTCCGCCTCGTCGGCGAACGGGACGTCGAATTCCTCGCCGTTGTCGCAGCGGTACCGGGCCATACGTCGAGGCGCCAGATCGTGGTCACGGTCCGTCTCGTAGCTCACTGCGCCGAGTCGGCTGCCTCGAAGTACGCGATCTGCCATGGTGGTGTCCTCTCCTCCGCTTGCCCTACAAAGCTCTGGTCACGCGAGCGCGCCTGAAATCGGCGGACCAAGCGTTCACACTCATCTACAACGTCACGGAAATCCGATTGGTTCCCGTACGGCGCGCAGAATCGACCACCACCTTACCGGGTGAGGACGACGGCCCCGCACAGTACAGTGGCCGACTGTGGCTGGCCCTTCGAGAAGACCCGAATCGTGCGTCTGGTGCGGTCGACAGGTGCCCGACGCGGGCATGGGCCGGCGACGCCGGTACTGCCGCCAGTCCTGTCGACAGCGCGCCTACGAGCAGCGCGTCGCGGTGAAGGGCACCGCGATCGCGCCCGACGCCGTGGTGCTCACCGCGGACGAGGCGACGGCGGTGATGGACCGGATGTTCGAGGTCCGGTGCGCCGCGGAGGACGTCGCCACGGCCGCGGCCGAGAGCGCCTCGCCGGCGGAACTCGCCGCGCTGTGCGCCACGCTGCTCGACCTCGCGCGAGAGGCCGAACGACTCCGCTGAGACACGTGACTCTGAAACACGTGACAGGAGCAAACACGGCATGAACTGCGCTTATGCGAGTTCATGTGCCGGCGGGTAGCGTCAAGGACGGTGACCCGACACACCCGCGAGGCGCCATGCCGCACGCGTCACTGTTGCGGCGGAGAGAGCTTCGCGGGGTCGGTCACTGCCACTCGGGGGGTGGCGAGGTAACCACCTTGGGTGTCTGTCGGCAGGCCCCGTCCAGGGCGAGGCTGGTGTGACAGAGAGCCATGCACCTACGCACCCACCCGACTGGGGGGAACACAATGCCGACCACCGTCGCGCACACACCTTCTGCAGCACCCGACTTCTGTCGTCGTCCTTCGAACCAACGCGGTCCCGAACCCGTGGTATCGACAAACCAGCACGGCAACATTCGCATCTCGATACCCTTTAGAAAAGGAAGAAGCGACACGCCGCAAGAGCAATCGCACGCCTCATTGCCCTAGGGATTACGATGACGGATTTCTTCTCGACTGATCCGGATGCGGATCGCACCAAGACCGGCGAACAGCCTGCTCAGCACCCGGCCGGCCCCTCCACTGCCTTCCCTCTGACCGCGGTCCAGCGCAGTATGTGGTTCTCCCAACAACTCGCGCCGGCGGTGCCCACCTTCATCGCGCAGTACGTGGACCTGCACGGAGACCTGGACCTCGAAGTACTGCGGGCCGCGGCGGTCACCGCGGCGCACGAGTTCCAGTCTCCGTTCCTGCGTCTCGTGGACGTCGACGGCGAACCTCGGCAGATGGTCGACCACACCATCGACGCGACCGTCGAGTTCGTCGACTTCCGCGGGCAGGCCGACCCGGTCGCCGCGGCACACGACTGGATGGACAACGACTACGTCACGCCCATCCGCCTCACTCACGACCGCCTGGTCACGATGAGCGTTCTGCAGGTCGGTGAGCGGGACTACCTGTGGTACACGCGAATTCACCATGTCGCGCTGGACGGGTACAGCGGCATGGTGATGGTGAACCGCATCGCCGCGCTGTACACCGCGCAGGTCAAGGGGACGGAGCCGGAACCGAACCGGGCCCTGGAGTTGCGGACGCTCTACGAGTTGGACCAGAAGTACCGGGACTCCAGCAGGTTCGCGGCCGACCGTGAGTACTGGGCACGGCACATCGTGGGGATCGAGGAGGGTTCCACCCTCGCCGAACGCGAGGGCCCCGCGGCGGCCCGAAGCCGGCTCGAGAGTGCCGAACTCTCCGACGCGGCGCTGGACCGACTGAACGCGTCCGACGAGGTGGTCGGGGCGACGTCGGCGGCGCTGCTGATCGCCGGATTCGCCTGCTACCTCTCACGAATGACCGGAAAGCACGACGTACTGGTCAACCTGCCGGTGTCGGCTCGCACCACCGCGCCGCTGCAGCGTTCGGGCGGCATGCTGGTGAACGTCGCGCCGCTGCGGATCACCGTCGACGCCGACGACACCRTCACCGACCTGGTGCAGCGGGTGCAACTGGAACTGATGGGGGCCCTGCGTCATCAGCGCTGCAGCCTCGAGGACATCCGCCGCGACGCGGGCATGACCGGCGGCCGGGAGGGGCTGAGCGGCCCGATGGTCAACGTGATGCTCTTCCACCAGGAGATCACCCTCGGGTCGATCGTCGGGGAGTACCACATCGTGACGTCCGGTCCGGTGCAGGACCTCCTCGTCAACATCTACCAAAGTGGCTCGCCCGCCCGGACTCTCGTCGACTTCCGGGGCAACCCGAACCGCTACGGGGACGAGGAACTACGCACCCACCACCGCCGGTTCGTGGAACTGATCCACGAACTGCTCGCGGCCGACCCGTCCACCCTGATCGCAGACCTGCACCCCGAGTCCGCGGCGCTCGGCGCCCGCAGGCTGCGCGAGGCCGGCGACATCGCGTTCTGGACCACGGAACTGGCGGGGTTCCCCGAGGTCGCGGCGCTGCCGCGGCCGGATCGCCACCGTCCCGCACACCGCACCTCCCGACGCGGCACGGTGAACCTGGCACTCGACGCGGGCCGGCACGCGGCGCTGGCCGAATTCGGCCGGCGACACGACGTCACCGCCTTCACCGTCCTGCACACCGCACTCGGTGTGCTGCTCGGCCGGGTCACCGAGTCCGACGACATCGTTATCGGCGCCCCGCTCGGTGCGACGAACGACCGGGCAATCGACGGGCCGGACGCCGGACGCCCGGAAGCGTCGGTGGCCGGCCCGCCCGACCTGGTCCCGCTGCGAACCACCGTCGACCCCGCCGCCACCTTCGAGATCCACCTGCGCCGGGCCCGGGACACCGAGCAACGCGCCTTCCGGCACGTGGAGCTGTCGTTCGAGCGGATCGCCGAGGCGCTCGCCGCCGACGGTCGACGGCCGCGGCCGGCCGCGCCGCAGGTGCTGCTCACCGCCGGCGCCGGGCAGGTCGACCACCCCGAATCCGCGCTGAACCTGGACCTGACCGAAAGCCTGTCCCGTTCAGGCGAACCCGGTGGACTCACCGTCCGGATCGACTTCTCGGCCGACCTGTACGACGCCGCCACCGTCGAACAGTTCGCGGTCAGACTGGGCCGGGTCCTCGACGCAGCGGTCGCCGACGCGGATCGACCGGTCGGGGACATCGCGATCCTCGACGCCGCCGCGTACGCGGCCCTGGCCCCGGTACGAGGCCCCGACCCGGCGGCCCCGCGGACCCTCGCACAGATCCTCGCCGACGCCGCCGCCGTCGACTCCGACCACCACGCGCTGGTCCTGGGCGACGAGCGACTGACCTACCGCGAACTCGACGCGCGTTCGAGCGCCCTGGCCCGGACGCTGATCGGGCGCGGCGCCGGTCCCGGATCGGTTGTGGCGCTGGCCATCGCCCGCTCGCTCGAGTCGGTGACTGCCACCTGGGCAGTGGCCAAGACCGGGGCCGCCTTCCTGCCCGTGGACCCGAACTACCCGTCGGACCGCATCGAGCACATGCTCACCGACTCCGGCGCCGCCCTCGGCCTGACGGYCCGTGCCCACCGCGACCGACTTCCAGACGGCACCGCATGGCTCGTCCTCGACGAACCGGACGGAACCCCCGGCGGTGACACGTCCGCCGTCGGCGACTCCGACCGCACCCGGCCGCTGCACATCGACGACCCGGCGTACCTGATCTACACGTCGGGGTCCACCGGTGTCCCGAAGGGCGTGGTGGTCGGTCACCGTGGGCTGGCCAACTTCGCGGCCGAGATGGCCGCGCGCTTTGCGATCACCGACTCCGCTCGGACCCTGCACTTCTCCTCGCCCAGCTTCGACGCCTCGATCCTCGAACTGCTGATGGCCACCGCGGCCGGCGCCACCATGGTGATCGCGCCGCCGACCGTGTACGGCGGCGCGGAACTCGCGGAACTGCTGCGTCGCGAACGCGTCACCCACGCCTTCGTGACGCCCGCCGCGCTCGGCTCCGTCGACCCGACCGGCCTCGACCACCTCCAGCGCGTGATCACCGGTGGTGACGTGTGCCCGCCCGCGCTCGTCGCGCAGTGGGCACCGGGCCGCGCCCTTTTCAACGCGTACGGTCCGACCGAGACCACCGTGGTCGCGGGCATCAGCTCGCCGCTGGCCCCCGGGCGGCCGGTGACCATCGGCGGCCCCAGCCGCGGCGCCGGCGAGATGGTGCTGGACCGCCGCCTGCACCCGGTGCCGGTGGGCGTGCCGGGCGAGCTGTACGTCACCGGCGACGGACTCGCCCTCGGCTACCGCGACCGGCCGGGGACCACCGCCGAGCGCTTCCTGGCGAACCCGCACGGCGGGCCCGGCGAACGGATGTACCGGACCGGCGACCTGGCCCGGTGGACATCCGACCGGGAACTGGAGTACCTGGGCCGCAGCGACTTCCAGATCAAGATCCGCGGCTACCGCATCGAACTCGGCGAGATCGACGCGGTGCTGCGCGCCCACCCGACGGTCGGGTACGCCCTGACCACCGGGTACGCCCGTCCCTCGGGCGATCTCTCGCTGGTAGGCTACGTGATGGCGCTGCCCGGGATGGCGATCGACCGCGCCGAACTGCTCGAGCACGCCGCCGAGGCACTGCCCGCACACATGGTGCCCGCCACCATCGTGGTGCTCGACGAGGTGCCGTTGACGCCGGCGGGCAAGCTCGACCGCCACGCGCTGCCCGAGCCCCAGTTCGACACCGGCGCAGCCGAGTACCGGGCACCGAGCACACCGAGCGAGGAGCGGATCGCCACCATCTTCGCGGCCCTGCTCGGCGTCCCCCGGGTGGGCATCGACGACAGCTTCTTCGACCTCGGCGGAGACTCCTTGGTCGCGACGCGGGTGGTGGCCCGGACCAACGCGGCGCTCGGCAGCACACTCGGCGTCCTCGACCTCTTCGAATCGCCGACGGTGGCAGGCCTCGCCACCCGGGTGGACGCCTTCCTCGCCGCCGGCGGGGCTGATGCGTCCGGCGAGCCGGCCCTGGAGCGCCGGCCGCGCACCGGTCCCGCTCCGGTCTCCCCGGCCCAGCAGCGGATGTGGGTGGTCAACCAACTGGACCACACCTCGGCGGTCTACAACATCCCGATCGCGGTCCGGCTCACCGGTGAACTGGACGAGGCGGCGCTCGGCGCGGCCGTCGCCGACGTCGTCACCCGGCACGAGACCCTGCGCACCGTCTTCCCGAACACCCCCGACGGACCGGTACAGATGGTCCTCACCACCGACGAGGCACTGCCCGACCTGACGCCGGAGTACGTGCCGGCGCCGGTGTTGCGGCGCCGCGTCGCCGCGCTCGGCGCGGAGGGTTTCGACGTGACCACGGAGCCGCCGCTGCGGGCCCGGCTGCTGCGGACCGCGCCCACCTCGCACACCCTGGTGCTGGTGGTCCACCACATCGCGGCCGACGGACTGTCGATGGGGCCGCTGGCCCGGGACGTGATCACCGCGTACCGGGCCCGGGTCGAGGGCGCGGCGCCGTCCTGGACCCCGCTGGCAGTGCAGTACTCGGACTACGCGGCCTGGCAGCGTGAACTGCTCGGCGAGGTCGACGACGAGGCGAGTCTGCTGTCCCGGCAGCTCGAGTACTGGACCGCGGCGCTCGACGGCGCGCCGGAGGTCCTGGACCTGCCGGCGGACCGCCCACGCCCGACCCGGCCGTCGATGCGCGGCGGCGCCGTCGACTTCACGCTGGACGCGGACCTGCACCGCCGACTGCTGGCACTGGCCGGCGAGCACCAAGCCAGCCTGTTCATGGTGCTGCACGCCGCGCTGGCGGTGGTGCTGGCCCGTGCGAGCAGCGCCGAGGACATCTCGATCGGCACCCCGGTCGCCGGCCGCGGCCACCCGGACCTCGACGACATGATCGGGATGTTCGTCAACACCCTGGTCCTGCGCACGCAGGTCGACCCCGGCACCAGGTTCACCGAACTGCTGGAGCGGACCCGGACCGGGGACCTCGAGGCGCTGCGGCACGCGGATCTGCCGTTCGAGCGACTGGTCGAGGCCGTGGCGGCGAACCGGACGGCGGCGCACGCGCCGCTGTTCCAGGTGATGCTGGTGCTGCAGGGCGCCGTGGACGGACACCTGACCCTGCCCGGCCTCACCGTCGACGTCGACGACGTCGACACCGGGACCGCCAAGTTCGACCTGCAGGTGATCGCCACCGAGCACACCGACGAACAGGGTCGGCCGGGCCACGTGTCCGGTCAGATGTCCTACGCCCGCGACCTTTTCGACGCGACCACGATGTCCGCGCTGGCGGACCGCTTCGTCCGGATGCTGGAGGCGGTCGCCGACGACGCCACGGTCGTGGTCGGGGACGTGCCGCTGCTCAGCCCCGACGAACACCGCCGGGTGGTCGAGGACTTCAACGCGACCGCGGCGGAGGTGCCCGACGGCACCCTCGTCGACCTCTTCGAGGCGCAGGTGGCCCGCACCCCCGACGCCGTGGCGTTGGTCTGCGGCGACGAGAACCTGACCTACGCCGAGTTCGCGGCCCGGACCCACCGGCTGGCCCGGGCGCTGATCGCACGCGGCGTGGGGCCGGAGTCCCGGGTCGCGGTGGCGATGCGCAGGTCCCTGGACCTGATGGTGGGCATCTACGCGGTGGTCGAGGCCGGCGGCGCGTACGTGCCGCTGGACCCGGACCACCCCGAGGCGCGCACCCGTTACGTCCTCGACAGTGCCGCTCCGGTGTGCGTACTCACCACCGCCGCCGAGCAGGACGCACTGCCCGCGGACACCGGCATCGACACGGTCGCGGTGGACATCCTCGACCTGTCCGATCGCGACGCCGGCCCGCTGACCGCGGACGACCTCCCGGCGGCGGGGCTGCGGCCGGACAACACCGCGTACGTCATCTACACCTCCGGGTCCACCGGCCGGCCCAAGGGCGTGGCCGTCACCCACCGCGCCGTCGTCAACCGGTTGCGATGGATGCAGGCCACCTACCCGCTGGACCGGTCCGACGTCGTCCTCCAGAAGACACCGACGACGTTCGACGTGTCGGTGTGGGAGCTGTTCTGGCCGTTGCAGACCGGATCCCGGCTGGTCCTGGCCGCCCCGGACGGGCACCGCGATCCGGGCTACCTGTCCCGTCTGATCGCCGAGCGCGCCGTGACGACGCTGCACTTCGTGCCGTCGATGCTCTCGGCCTTCCTCGCCGGGGCCCGCGTCGACGACTGCGCCGGGCTGCGCCGGGTGTTCTGCAGCGGCGAGGCGCTGCCCCCGACCACCGCCGAGGCCTTCCGCCGCTTCACCGGAGCCGAGCTGCACAACCTGTACGGCCCCACCGAGGCGGCCGTCGACGTCACCGCCTGGCCCACCTCGTCCGCCGACCGCGACAGCGTGCCGATCGGCGTGCCGGTCTGGAACACCCAGGTGTACGTACTCGACTCGCGTCTGCACCCGGTCCCGGTGGGCGTGCGCGGCGAGCTGTACCTCGCCGGCGTGCAGCTGGCCCGCGGCTACGTCGGCCGCGCCGACCTGACCGCGGACCGCTTCGTGGCGAACCCGTTCGCCACCGGTGCCGCGGACGGACCCGCCCCGCGGATGTACCGGACCGGCGACGTGGTCCGCCGGCTGGGGCTGCCCGGACCGGCCCCGGGGAAGGACCGCGGCGGGGCGCTCGAGTACCTGGGCCGCAGCGACTTCCAGGTCAAGCTGCGCGGTCAGCGCATCGAGCTCGGCGAGGTGGAGGCGGCGCTGCTGACCGACCCGGCCGTCGGGCAGGCGGTGGTGGTGGTCCACCACGACGACCTCACCGGTGAGGCCCTGGTGGGCTACGTGGTGGCCGCTCCCGGCGCCGCCCCCGATCCGGCCGCGGTACGCGTCAGCGCCGCAACGGAACTCGCGCCGTACATGGTGCCGGCGCAGATCGTGGTGCTCGACGAGCTGCCGCTGGGCCCGTCCGGGAAGCTGGACCGTCGGGCCCTGCCCGAGCCGCAGTACCTGGCCTCCGCGGCCGAGTTCGTGGCCCCCCGCAACCCGGTCGAGGAGATCCTGGCCTCGATCGCCGCCGACCTGCTGGCCTCGGACCGGGTCGGGGTGCACGACAACTTCTTCGACCTCGGCGGCAACTCGCTGGTCGCCGCCCGCCTGGTGGCCCGCGCGAATGCCGCGCTGGGCACGGAGGTCGGGGTCCGCGAGGTGTTCGACGCACCGACGGTGGCGACGCTGGCCCTGCGGATCGAGACCGCGGGCGCCCGGGGCATCGAACGGCCGGCACTGGAACCGGCGACGCGGCCGGATCCGCTGCCGGTGTCCTTGGCGCAGAAGCGGATGTGGTTCGTCAACCAGTTCGACGTCACCTCCGCGGCGTACAACATCGCGATGGCCGTGCGGCTGACCGGGGACCTCGACACCGACGCGCTGGGCGCGGCCGTGATGGACGTCCTGGACCGGCACGAGTCGTTGCGCACCAGGTTCCCGCTGCGCGGCGGCCAGCCCACCCAGGAGGTGCTCGCCGCCGCGGACGCGCTGCCGGGGCTCGAGACGGTCCCGGTCACCGCGGACGAACTGCCGACGCGCATCGCCGCCCTGGCCCGTGCCGGGTTCGACGTGACCACGGCGCCGCCGCTGCGGGCCGTCCTGCTGCGGGTCGGCCCCGGCGAGCATGTGCTGACCATCGTGGTGCACCACATCTGCGCGGACGGCTTCTCGATGGCGCCGATGGCCCGGGACGTGATGGCCGCCTACGGAGCCCGCATCCAGGGGGAGGCCCCGCAGTGGGCGCCGCTGCCGGTCCAGTACGCCGACTACACGCTGTGGCAGCGCGCCGCGCTCGGCGACCCCGCCGACCCGGACAGCGTGCTGGCCGCCCAGACCGAGTACTGGTCGCAGACCCTGGCCGGGCTGCCGGACCTGCTCGACCTGCCCACCGACCGCCCCCGTCCGATGACCCAGTCGCTGGCCGGTGCCGAGTTCACCTTCACCGTCGATGCGGCGCTGCACCGTCGCATCGTGGCCACCGCGCGGGAACGCAACTCGACGGTGTTCATGGCGGTGCACGCCGCCCTCGCGGTGCTGTTGGCGCGGCTGAGCGCCGGTGAGGACATCGCCGTCGGAACCCCGATCGCCGGCCGCGGCGAGGCCGCGCTGGACGGCCTGGTCGGCATGTTCGTCAACACCCTGGTGCTGCGGACCCCGGTCGATCCCGGCGCGTCGTTCACCGAACTGCTGGCCGACGTCCGCGAACGCGACCTGGAGGCGTTCCACCACGCGGACGTCCCGTTCGAACGACTCGTTGAGACACTCGCGCCGGAACGCAGCACCGCGCACTCGCCGCTGTTCCAGGTGATGTTCGAGTTCCGCAACAACGAGCGGGCCCGGCTCGAACTGCCGGGGCTGACCGTCGAGGGCATCGACCTCGGCACCGACACCTCCAATTTCGACCTGCAGCTGACCTGCGCCGAAGAGTTCGACGGGGACGGGGCGCCGGCCGGCATCACGGCCGGGTTCACCTACGCCACGGACCTTTTCGACCGGTCGTCGGTGGCGGTGCTGGCCGACCGGCTGCAGCGGATCCTCGCCGGCGTCACGGCCGAGCCGGACCGTCCGATCGGGGACGCCGAGATCCTCGGACCCGCCGAACGGACGGAGCTGACGCCGGTGGCCGGTGGCCCCGCGGTGGCGCCGCGCACGCTGCCCGAACTGCTGGCCGCGGCGGTCGCGGTCGATCCGGACACACTCGCCCTGGTCGTGGCCGGGCGCGAGGTGTCCTACCGCGATCTCGACGAACACTCGAACCGGGTGGCGCGCCTGCTGATCCAGCGGGGAGTGGGCCCGGAATCGGTGGTGGCGGTGTCGATGCCGCGCTCGTTCGAGTCGATCCTCGCGGTGTGGTCGGTCGCCAAGACCGGCGCCGCCTACGTGCCGGTCGACCCGAACTACCCGGCGAACCGGATCCTGCACATGCTCGAGGACTCCGGGGCGGTCCTGGGCTTGGCCCTGTCCACCCACCGCGAGTCGCTCCCGGACGCGGTGCCCCACCTCGTGCTCGACGACGCGGACACCGCAGCGGAGCTCGCCGGCCTGTCCGCGGCCCCGGTCACCGACGCCGACCGGACGGTCCCGCTGACGCTCGACCATCCTGCCTACCTGATCTACACGTCCGGTTCGACCGGTGTCCCGAAGGGCGTCGTGGTGACGCACCGTGGCCTGGCGAACTTCGCCGAGGACCAGCGCACCCGGTTCGGGGTCACGCGGCACTCGCGGACCCTGCACTTCTCCTCGCCCAGCTTCGACGCCTCGGTGCTCGAGTTGCTGCTGGCCCTGGGCGCCGGCGCCACCATGGTCGTCGTCGACCCGACCGTCTACGGCGGCGAGGAACTGCGCGAGCTGCTGCGCGACGCACGCGTCACCCACGCGTTCGTCACCCCCGCGGCGCTGTCGTCGGTGGACGCCACCGGCCTCGACGACCTCGGCGTCGTGATCACCGGTGGTGACACCTGCCCGCCGGAACTGGTGGCGCAGTGGGTCCGCGGCGGGCGCCGGATGTTCAACGCGTACGGCCCGACCGAGGCCACCGTCGCGACCAGCGTCACCGGTCCGATGGACCCGGCCGTCCCGGTCACCATCGGCAGGCCGCCGCTCGGCTGCGGCGAACTGGTGCTCGACGCCCGGCTGCGGCCGGTGCCCCGCGGTGTCACCGGGGAGCTGTACGTGACCGGGCCCGGACTGGCCCGGGGGTACCGCAACCGCCCCGGCACCACCGCCGAACGGTTCGTGCCCAACCCGTTCGGCACCGACGGCGCCCGGATGTACCGGACCGGCGACCTGGCCCGGTGGAACGCCGGGACCGGGACGCAGACCGTCGGCGACCTGGAGTACCTGGGCCGCAGCGACTTCCAGGTCAAGATCCGCGGGTACCGCATCGAGCTCGGCGAGGTCGAGTCGGCGCTCTCGCGCTACCCGGGAGTGGCGCACGCCGTGGTGACCACCCGGCCCGACCCCGCCGGGCGGGGCCGACTGGTCGGCTACCTCGTGCCCGAGGCCGGGTCGGCCCCCGACCCCGCCGAGGTGCTCGCCTTCGTCGGGTCGGAGCTGGCGCCGTACATGGTGCCCGCCGCGCTGGTGGTGCTCGACGAGCTGCCGGTCACCCCGGTCGGCAAGCTGGACCGGCGCGCGCTGCCGGCCCCGGACTTCACCTCCCGCCCGGAGTCCGGTCGGGCGCCGAGCACCGAGATGGAGACGCTGCTCGCGGGGCTGTACGCCGAGGTGCTCGGCCTGGACTCGGTGGGCGCCGACGAGTCGTTCTTCGCTCTCGGCGGGGACAGCATCATGTCCATCCAGCTGGTGGCCCGGGCCAAGGCTGCCGGAATCCAGCTCTCGCCCCGCGACATCTTCGAACGCAAGACCGTCGCCGGTCTGGCACCGGTCGCGACCGTCAGCGACGCCGTCGCGCCGGTGCTCGACGAACTGCCCGGCGGCGGGGTCGGGGAGCTGCCGCTGACCCCGATCGTGCGCTGGCTGCTCGACCGCGGCGGTTCGTTCGACCGGATGTCGCAGAACATCCTGCTGCAGGCCCCCTCCGACCTGGACTCCGTCGAACAACTGGTCGCGACGGTGCAGGCCGTCGTGGACCGGCACGACATGCTGCGGGCCCGGCTGCACCGCGACGCGGTGGAGGTGCGGCCGGTCGGCTCGGCGCCGGCGGGGGAGTACGTCCGGCGGGTGCCGGTGGACGCCGCGCCCGGGACCGACGCCTTCGCCGCGGCAGCCCTGGCCGAGCTCGACGCCGCGCAGGACCGGTTGGCCCCGGCGACGGGCGCCGTCCTGCAGGTGGTGTGGCTGGACTCGGCGGCCGGCCGGGGCCGGATCCTGCTGGTCGTGCACCACCTCGTGGTGGACGGCGTCTCCTGGCGGATCCTTGTCCCCGACCTCGCGACGGCCTGGGCGCAGGTGACGGCCGGCGCCGAGCCGGCGCTGGCCCCGGTCGGTACCTCGATGCGACGGTGGGCGCACGCGCTGACGGACCTCGCCGCCGACCGTCGCGACGAACTGGACCAGTGGCGACGCACGCTGGCCACACCCGATCCGCTGCTCGGTTCGCGGGCGATCGACCCGGGCCGGGACGTCGGCGCCACGGTCGAGCGGGTCACCGTGGAGCTGTCCGCCGAGGTCAGCGAACCGGTACTGGCCACGCTCCCGCAGAAGTACCACGGCAGCGTCAACGACGGCCTGCTCACCGCGCTGGCGATGGCGCTGACCCGGTGGCGGCGCGACCGCGGCGACGCGGACACGCGGCCGGGCGCGCTGATCAACCTCGAGGGACACGGACGCGAGGAGCACGTGGTCCCCGGAGCCGACCTGTCCCGCACCGTCGGCTGGTTCACCTCGCTGTTCCCGGTGCGACTCGACCTCGGCGACGTGGACCTCGACGACGCGTACGCGGGCGGGGCGGCCGCCGGGACCGCGCTCAAGGCGGTCAAGGAACAACTGCTCGCCTTCGCCGACCACGGGATCGGGTTCGGCCTGCTCCGGCACCTGGACACCGACGGCGCCGCTGAGCTGGCGCCGCTGCCGGTACCGGAGGTCAGCTTCAACTACCTCGGCAGGTTCGTCACCGACGGAAACGAGTCCGTTACGCCGACGGGGTGGATGCCGACCTCCGACGTCGACCTGAACCTGGTCCAGGACCCCGACCTGCCGGTCGCCGCGGTCCTCGACGTCAACGCCGTCACGCTCGCCGACGCCGACGGCTCCCGGTTGCGCGCCACCTGGGCGTTCCCCACCGGGATCCTCACCGAACCGGAGGTTCGTGAGATCGCCGAGCTGTGGTCGCAGGCCCTGCAGGCGCTGACCCGGCACGCCTCCGCCCCGGAGGCTGGTGGGCTCACCCCGTCCGACCTGGACCTGGTGACCCTCGACCAGGCGGAGATCGACCGGCTCGAGCGGACCCACCGCGCGCTCAGCGACGTGTGGCCGCTCGCACCGCTGCAGTCCGGCCTGCTCTTCCACGCCGAGCTGGCCGACCGGACCGTCGACTCGTACACGGTGCAGCTCACGCTCGAACTGCGCGGCGCGCAGCCCGAGCGGATGCGGCGGGCGGGCCAGGCGCTGCTGGAGCGGCACGCCAACCTCCGCACGTCGTTCGTCGCGGACAGCACGGGCCGGCCGGTGCAGGTGGTGCAGGACCGGGTGGAGCTGCCGTGGTCCGAGCTCGACCTCGCCGACCTGTCCCCGGACGAACTGGACACCGAGGTGGACCGGGTGATGGCCGCGGACCGGGCCCGCGGGTTCGACATGGCCGTCGCGCCGCTGCTGCGGTTCCTGCTGATCCGGACCGGGCCGGAGACCCAGAAGCTGATCCTGACCAACCACCACATCCTGCTCGACGGCTGGTCGATGCCGCTGCTGCTGCGGGACCTGTTGACCCTGTACGCAACCGACGGCTCCGCCGCCGAGCTGCCCGCGGTGCACCCGTACCGCAACTACCTCACCTGGCTCACCCGCCGCGAGGACACCGACTCCGCCGCCGCGTGGCGCCGCGCGCTGGCCGGCATCGAGGAACCCGCCCTGCTGAGCCCGCTGGGGCTCGGCCGCACCCGCGACAGCGAGTCCCGGGAGGTCCGGCTCGAGGTCCCGGCCAGGCGCACCGAGGAACTGCGGGCGCTGGCCCGCGCGCGCGGGCTGACCGTCAGTACCCTGATCCGCGCGGCCTGGGGCATAGTGCTCAGCGAGCTGACCGACCGCCGGGACGTGGTCTTCGGCGGCACGGTGTCGGGGCGGCCGCCGCAGATCCCCGGCATCGAGTCGATGATCGGGCTGTTCATCAACACCCTGCCGGTCCGGGTCACCCTGGACCCCACCGAGTCGCTCGGCACCCTGCTCGAACGGATCCAGTCGGAACAGGCGGCCCTGCTCGAGCACCACCACCTCGGCCTCACCGAGATCCAGCAGCTGGTCGGTCCCGCCGCCACCTTCGACACGCTCACCGTGTTCGAGTCCTACCCGGTGGACCGGGCCGGGCTGACCGAGGACACCGACATCGCCGGCATGCACGTGGTCGGCGTGCACGACACCGCCAACGCGGCGCACTACCCGCTGGCGTTGATCGCCTCCGACACCGGCCGCCTCACCCTGAAGCTGGAGTACTTCCCGGAACTTTTCGACGCCGACACCATCGACCGGATCGGTGCCCAGCTCGGGCGCACGCTCGACGCACTCGCCGCGACGCCGGACCTCCCGCTGGCGCAGTTGTGGCTGCTCTCGCCGGCCGAACACGACGCCCTGGTCCCGGTCCGCGGCCGCCCCGGCCGGTCCCTGCGGACGCTGCCGGACCTGCTCGCGGACACCGCCGCCCGCCGCGGCGACGCGGTCGCGCTGTCCTTCGAGGGTCGCGAGGTCGGCTACCGCGAGCTCGACGAGCGGTCGAACCGGCTGGCGCGGCTGCTCACCGAGCGCGGCGCCGGACCGGAGGAGTTCGTGGCGCTGGCCGTCTCGCGGTCGGTGGAGTCCGTCGAGACGATGTGGGCGATCACCAAGACCGGTGCGGCCTTCGTGCCGGTGGATCCGAACTACCCGCCGGAGCGGGTGGCGTACATGCTCACCGACTCGGGCGCCCGGGTCGGGGTCACCGTCGCCCGTGACCGCGACCGCCTGCCCGACGACGTCGACTGGGTGGTCCTTGACGCCCCGGAGACCCAGGCGCTGCTGGCGTCCCGCTCCCCGGCGCCGGTCACCGACCCGGACCGGAGCACACCGCTGCGGCTGCACCATCCCGCCTACATGATCTATACCTCCGGCTCGACCGGCGTCCCGAAGGGCGTGGTGCTCACCCACGACGGCCTCGACAACTTCGCCAGGGAGCAGGCCGACCGCTACGGGGCGGGGCCGGCGTCGCGGATCCTGCACTTCGCGACGCCCAGTTTCGACGCGTCGGTGCTCGACTACCTGCTCGCGTTCGAGGCGGGCGGGACCATGGTGATCTCGCCCCCCGGCGTGTACGGCGGCGCCGACCTCGCCCGGGTGATCGCGGACGGGCGGGTCACCCACGCCTTCGTCACCACGGCGGCGCTCGACACCGTCGATCCCACGGGACTCGACGAGTTCGGCTGCGTGTGCGTCGGCGGCGAGGCCTGCCCGCCGGACCTGGTGGCCCGCTGGGCACCGGGCCGGCGCCTGCACAACGGCTACGGGCCGACCGAGGCGACGATCATGTCGAACATCAGCGACCCGCTGGTCGCGGGGGAGCCGGTCACCATCGGCGGCCCGGTCCGCGGCGTCTCCGAACTGGTGCTCGGCACCTACCTGCAGCCGGTCCCGGAGGGGACACCGGGCGAGCTGTACATCGCCGGGCCCGGACTGGCCCGCGGCTACCACCACAACTTCGCGCTGACCGCGGAACGCTTCGTGGCGAACCCGCACGGCGCACCCGGCGAGCGGATGTACCGGACCGGTGACATCGTCCGCTGGCGCGGCGCGCCGGACGGCGGAGGTGCGGTCGAGTACATCGGCCGCAGCGACTTCCAGGTCAAGATCCGTGGCTTCCGGATCGAGCTCGGCGACATCGACGCGGTGGTCGCCACGCACCCGGACGTGGACTTCACCGTCACCACCGGGCATCGGGACGCCGCCGGCGTCACCCGCCTGGCCACCTACGTCCGGGTGGTCGACGGCCGCCCGCTCACCGGCGCCGAGGTCCGGGACTTCGCCGCCGCCCGGCTGCCCGCCCACATGGTGCCCGACGCGGTCACGCTGCTCGACAGGATTCCGCTGACCCCGGTCGGCAAGCTGGACCGGGCGGCGCTGCCGGCCCCGGTGTACGCCAACCCCGGCGCCGAGTACCGGGCCCCCCGCACCGAGCTCGAGCGGACGGTCGCGGCGGTGTTCACCGAGGTCCTCGGCGCCGAGCGGGTCGGCGTCGACGACCACTTCTTCGACCTGGGCGGCAACTCGCTGATCGCCACCCGGGTGACCGCCCGGCTCGGCGCCGCCCTCGACACCGAGGTGGGGGTGCGCGCCCTGTTCGAGGCGCCGACCGTGGCCGCGCTCGCCCGGTGGCTGGAATCGGAGCGGCCGGCGACCGGCCCGCGGCCGCAGCTGACGGAGCGGCCGCGACCGGAGCGGCTGCCGCTCTCGCTGGCCCAGCAGCGGATGTGGTTCCTCAACCAGTTCGACACCGACTCCGCCGCCTACAACGTGCCGCTCGCGGTCCGGCTCACCGGCGCACTGGACACCGACGCGCTGCGGGCCGCGGTCCTCGACGTCCTGGACCGGCACGAGGCCCTGCGCACCATGTTCCCGCGAGTCGGCGGCGAGCCCGTCCAGGTCGTCGTGCCCGCGGTCGCGGCACTGCCCGAGCTGGTCACCGAGTGGGTCACCGAGGACGAACTGGCCCCGCGGATCGCGGAATTCGTCTCCGCCGGCTTCGACGTCACCCACGCCGCACCGGTCCGCGCCACGCTGTTGCGGTGCGGCCACGACGAGCACGTGCTCGCCATCGTGGTGCACCACATCTGCGCGGACGGCTTCTCGATGGCGCCGCTGGCCCGGGACGTGATGGCCGCCTACACCACCCGGACGGCCGGGCACGGCCCCGACTGGGCCCCGCTGCCCGTGCAGTACGCCGACTACGCGCTCTGGCAACGCGACCTGCTGGGCGCCGCCGACGACCCGCAGTCCCTGCTGTCGCGGCAGCTCGAGTTCTGGACCCGGACCCTGTCCGGTCTGCCGGAGGTGCTGGCGCTGCCGACCGACCGCCCGCGTCCGGTGCAGCGCTCGTTCCGCGGCGCCACGGTGCCGCTGCACGTCGACCCCGCCGTGCACCGCCGGCTCGCCGAACTGGCCCGCGGCGCGAACTCGACGATGTTCATGACCGTGCACGCCGCGCTGGCGCTGCTGCTGTCCGCGCTGTCCGGCGCCGACGACCTCGCGGTCGGCACCCCGGTGGCCGGTCGCGGCGACGCCGGACTGGACGAGCTGGTCGGCATGTTCGTCAACACCCTGGTGCTGCGCAGCACGATCGACCCGGACGCCTCGTTCCGCGGGCTGCTCGCCGGCGTCCGGGAGTCGGACCTGGCCGCGTTCGGCCACGCCGACCTCCCGTTCGAGAGTCTCGTCGACGCCGTCGCACCGGAACGGTCGACGTCGCACTCGCCGCTGTTCCAGGTGATGCTCGAGTTCCAGAACAACGAGCTGCCCCGGCTCGAGCTGCCCGGGCTCACCGCCAGCGGCCTGGACCTCGACCTGGCGGTCGCGAAGTTCGACCTGCAGCTCACCCTCGCCGAGCGGTACGACCGCGACGGCGCCCCCGACGGCATGACCGGCGCCTTCACCTTCGCCACCGACGTGTTCGACGCCGACACGGTGCGGGGGTTCGCCGACCGGTTCACGGCGCTGCTCGGCGCCGTCACCGCCGACCCGGACCGCGCGGTCGGCGATGTGGAGGTGACCACCGCCGCCGAACGCCACGCCATGCTCACCGAGTGGAACGAGCCGGGCGTCGGCGCGGGCACCGACACCCTCGCCGACGCGTTCGGCCGGGCGGTGGCCGGCTTCCCCGACGCGATCGCCGTCACCGTGGGCGAGACCACACTGACCTACGCCGCCCTCGACGACCGGGCCAACCGGTTGGCCCGGGTGYTGGTCGCCCGCGGGGCCGGCCCGGAGACCCTCGTCGCGGTCGCGCTGCCGCGGGGGGCGGACCTGGTGGTGGCGCTGCTCGCCGTCGTGAAGTCCGGCGCCGGGTACCTGCCGCT
The DNA here is from genome assembly GCF_056401315.1 of Rhodococcus sp. P4_F5. Lineage (NCBI taxonomy): Bacteria > Bacillati > Actinomycetota > Actinomycetes > Mycobacteriales > Nocardiaceae > Rhodococcus > Rhodococcus sp. P4_F5. The sequence continues at coordinate 19,165 of NZ_JBFUJP010000009.1, forward strand.
GGACTCGAGCTACCCCACCGAACGGCTCGCCTTCACCGTCGCGGACGCCGCTCCGCTGTGCATCCTGTGCACCGCCGAGGAATCGGCGCAGCTGTCCACGCTCGGCGCGCCGACACTGGCCGTCGACTCCCCGGAGCTCACCACCGCACTCGCCGCCGCCTCCGGGGCGCCGGTCACCGACGCGGACCGCCGCGCGCCGCTGGACCCGGACGACGTGGCCTACGTGATCTACACGTCCGGCTCCACCGGCCGCCCCAAGGGTGTCCAGGTCGCACACCGCAACGTGCTGACGCTGTTCGCGAACACCGCCGACGAGTTCGGTTTCGACGAGCGCGACGTGTGGACGATGTTCCACTCCTACGCCTTCGACTTCTCGGTGTGGGAGCTGTGGGGTCCGCTGCTGCGCGGCGGCCGGCTGGTGGTGGTCGACTACCACACCGCCCGGTCCCCGGAGGCCATGCTCGACCTGCTCCGCCGCGAACGGGTGACGGTGCTCAACCAGACCCCGACCGCGTTCTACCAGCTGGCGGAGGCGGACCGGGTGGCCGCCGGGTCCGAGCCCGACGCGCCGGACCTGGCGTTGCGGCTGGTGATCTTCGGCGGCGAGGCCCTGGACTTCGCCCAGCTCGGCCGCTGGTACGCCCGGCACTCGGACGACGCGCCGCGCCTGGTCAACATGTACGGCATCACCGAGACCACGGTGCACGTGACGCGGCTGCCGCTCGACGCCGCCCGCGCCGCGTCCTCCGCGGCCAGCGTCATCGGCCGCGCGGTCCCGGGCCTGCGGGTGGCGGTGCTCGACCGGCGGCTGCACCCGGTGGCGCCCGGCGTCACCGGCGAGGTCTACGTCGCCGGCGACCAGGTCAGTCGCGGCTACCTGGGCCGGTCCGCGCTGACCGCCGGCCGGTTCGTCGCCGACCCCGACGGCAGGCCCGGGCAGCGGATGTACCGCACCGGCGACCTGGCCCGTTGGAGCGCCGCCGGGGAGCTGGAGTACCTGGGCCGCAGCGACTTCCAGGTCAAGATCCGCGGCTTCCGGATCGAGCTCGGCGAGATCGAGGCCGCCGCGCTGCGGTACCCCGGCGTCGCGCAGGCCGTGGTGCTGGTGCACGACGACGGACAGGGCCGCACCCGGCTCGTCGGGTACGTGGTGCCCGAGCCCGGCGCCGCCCCTGACCGCGACGGCCTGCTCGAGTTCCTCGCCGCCGACCTGGCCGCCCACATGGTGCCGGCCACCATCGTGGTGCTGGACAAGCTGCCGCTGACCGAGAACGGCAAGCTGGACCGCAAGTCCCTGCCCGATCCCGACTTCGGGGCGTCGGCGGGCTCCGGCAGGGTCCCGCGGACCGGCCCGGAGACGCTGCTGGCCGGGTTGTTCGCCGAGGTGCTGGGCCTCGACGAGGTGGGTGTCGACGATTCCTTCTTCGGCCTCGGCGGCGACAGCATCATGTCCATCCAGCTGGTCGCCCGGGCCAAGGACGCCGGCCTGGTGCTCACGCCCCGGGAGGTGTTCGAGCACAAGACGGTCGCGGCCCTCGCGGCGGTGGCCCGCGGTGACGGCGCCGAGGCGGCCGAGGTGCTCGACGAACTGCCCGGCGGCGGAGTCGGCACCGCGCCCCTCACCCCGGTGATGCACTGGTTGCTCGACCGCGGCGGCGACGTTCGCCGGTACACCCAGACCGCGCTGCTGACCCTGCCCGCCGAAGCGAACCGGGACGGGCTCGAACGAACCCTGCAGGCAGTCCTGGACCGCCACGACATGCTCCGCGCCGCCCTGCACCGGCCGGCGTCGGGGGCACCGACGCTCGAGGTGCCGGAGCCGGGGACCGTGCGGGCCGCGGACCTGCTCACCCGGGTCGAGGTCGACTCGGTCACCGGCCCGGAGTTCGTCGCGACCGCCGGCGCCGCACTCGACGCGGCCGCCGGCCGGCTCGACCCCGAGACGGGGGTGCTGCTGCAGGCGGTGTGGTTCGCACCGGCCGCCGGCGCCGGCCGACTGCTGGTGGTCGCGCACCACCTGGCCGTCGACGGCGTCTCCTGGCGGATCCTGGTGCCGGACCTGGCCACCGCCTGGTCGCAGGTGACCGCGGGCGACGAGCCCGCCCTGGCACCGGTGGGCACCTCGATGCGGCGCTGGGCGCACGCGCTGACCGAGGTCGCCGCCGACCGCGGGGACGAGGCGGACCGGTGGCGCGCCCAACTCGCGGCCCCGGACCCGTTGCTCGGCGCGCGGGCACTCGACCCCGCGGTCGACGTCCACGCCACCGTCGACACCGTCGAGGTGGAGCTGCCCGCCGACGTCACCGAGGCGCTGCTCACCGCCGTGCCCGAGTCCTTCCACGGCAGCGTGAACGACGGACTGCTGGCCGCGCTGGCGATGGCGGTGGCGCGCTGGCGCCGCGAGCGGGGCGGCGAGGCCGCCGACACGCTGGTCAGCCTCGAGGGCCACGGCCGCGAGGAGCATGTGGTGCCGGGGGCCGACCTGTCCCGGACCGTCGGCTGGTTCACCACGATCTTCCCGGTCCGGCTGGACCTCGCGGGCGTCGACCTGGACGAGGCCTTCGCCGGCGGCCCGGCGGCCGGCGCCGCGGTGAAGGCGGTCAAGGAGAAGCTGCTCGCCGTCCCGGACCACGGCATCGGCTACGGCCTGCTGCGCTACCTGGCCCGGCCGACGCTCGACGAGCCCCGCCGGCCGCAGATCAGCTTCAACTACCTGGGCCGGCTGACCGGCACGCAGCAGCTCGAGCACCTGGACTCGGGGTGGCTGCCCGTCACCGACACCCGGCTCGACGACGGGCCGAGCCCGAGCCTGCCGGTCGCCACGGTCCTCGACGTCAACGCCGTCACCCTCGCCGCCGCCGACGGCTCCCGGCTGCGCGCCACCTGGGCGTTCCCGACCGGGGTGCTCGGCGCCGACGAGGTGCGACGCCTCGCCGACCTGTGGGTCGAGGCCCTGACCGCCCTCGGCCGGCACGCCGCCGCGCCGGACACCGGCGGACTCACCCCGTCCGACCTGGCCCTGGTCGAGCTCGACCAGGGTGCGATCGAGCGGCTCGAGGCCCGGTTCCCGGACCTCACCGACGTGTGGCCGCTCTCGCCGCTGCAGTCCGGCCTGCTGTTCCACACCCAGTTCTCCGACGCCACGGTGGACCCGTACGTGGTGCAGCTGACCCTGGACCTGCGCGGCACCGTGGACGCCGACCGGGTCCGCCGTGCCGGTCAGGCGCTGCTCGACCGGCACCCGAACCTGCGGGCGGCCTTCGTGCACGACCAGTCCGGAGCGGCCGTGCAGGTGGTCGCCGACCGGGTGACGCTGCCGTGGACCGAGGTGGACCTCTCCGGCCGCGGCCCGCAGGACCGGGACCGCGAGTTCGCCGCCACCGTCGACGCCGACCGGGTCGCCGGGTTCGACCTGTCCGCGCCGCCGCTGCTGCGGATGCTGCTGGTCCGGCTCGGCGAGTCCGAGTACCGGCTGGTGATCACCAACCACCACATCCTGCTCGACGGCTGGTCCACGCCGCTGGTGATCAGGGACCTGCTCACCCTGTACGCGACCGACGCCGACCCGGCCGTGCTGCCGCCCGTCCGCCCGTACCGCGACTACCTGACCTGGCTGTCCCGGCAGGACGCCGCGGACGCCGCGGACGCCTGGCGTCGGCTCCTCGCCGACCGGGGCGAGCCGACCCTGCTGGCGCCGGCCGCCGCGCACCGCGCCGTCGGCTCCAGCGAGGCCGCGGTCGCGCTGACCGAGGAGCAGACCGAGCGGCTGCGGGCCCTCGGACGCGAGCGCGGCGTCACCCTCAACACGATGGTCCAGGTGGGGTGGGGCATCGTGCTCGCCGCGTTGACCGGCCGCAGCGACGTCGTGTTCGGCGGCACCGTGTCCGGACGGCCGCCGCAGATCCCCGGCATCGAGTCGATGGTCGGGCTGTTCATCACCACCATCCCGGTCCGGGTCACCCTCGACCCGGACGAGACGGTCGCCCAGCTGCTCGACCGCGTCCAGACCGAGCAGGCGGCCCTGCTCGAGCACCACCACCTGGGCCTGGCCGACATCCAGCGGGCCGCGGGCCCCGGCGCCGCCTTCGACACCCTCACCGTGTTCGAGTCCTACCCGGTCGACCGCGCCGGCCTGACCGCGCAGACGGAGATCGCCGGGCTGCGGGTCGCCGGGATCCACGGGCGGGACTCGGCGCACTACCCGCTGGCGCTGGTGGCGTCCGGCGACGAGCGGCTGAACCTGAAGTTCGAGTACGACGCCGACGTGTTCGACGACGCCGCGGTCGCGGCCATCGCGGACCGGGTCCGCCGGGTGCTCGCGGCCGTCGCCGCCGACCCGCACGCACCGGTGCCGCGCGCCCACTCGCACGCACTCGACGAGGCGGAACGCCAGCGGCTGCTCCCGGTCCGCGGCGGCGCCGGGGGATCGTCGCGCACCCTGCCACAGATCCTGTCGGAGGCGGCCGCGCGTGATCCCGAGGCGGTCGCACTGCACGCCCCGGACGGCGCGGGTGGCGGCCGCAGCGTGATGTACCGCGAACTCGACGAGGACTCCAGCCGGCTGGCCCGCGCCCTCGTCGAACTCGGCGCCGGTCCGGAGACCTTTGTCGCACTCGGCATCCCTCGATCGGTGGAATCCGTGTCGGCGATGTGGGCGGTGGCCAAGACCGGCGCGGCATTCGTGCCGGTGGACCCGACGTACCCGGCGGAGCGGATCGAGCACATGCTCGCCGACTCGGGCGCCACCCTCGGTGTGGCCATGACCGCGCACCGCGACCGACTGCCTGCGACGGTGCGGTGGCTGCACCTGGACGACCCCGCGTTCGCCGCCGACTGCGCGGCCCGGTCGCCGCGGCCCCTGACCGACGCCGACCGCACCGGCCCGATCGACCTTCGCAGCGCCGCCTACCTGGTGTACACCTCCGGCTCCACCGGCGTCCCCAAGGGCGTCCTCGTCTCCCACAGCGGACTCGACAACTTCGCCCGGGACCAGCTGCAGCGCTTCGGGGCGACCGCGCGCTCGCGCACCCTGCACTTCTCGACGCCCAGCTTCGACGGCGCCGTGTTCGAGTACCTGCAGGCCTTCGGGGCCGGCGCCACCATGGTCATCGCGCCGCCCACCGTGTACGGCGGAGCCGAACTGGCCCGGCTCGTCGCGGACGAGGGGGTCACCCACGCCTTCGTCACCACGGCCGCGCTGGCCACCGTCGACCCCACCGGCCTCGACGACTTCGCCGACGTGGTGTTCGGCGGCGAGGCCTGCCCGCCCGACCTGGTGGCCCGCTGGGCGCCCGGCCGGCGCCTGTCGAATGCGTACGGGCCCACCGAGACCACCGTCATGTCCAACATCAGCGTGCCGATGACGGTGGGCGAGCCCATCACCCTCGGCGGCCCGATCCGCGGGGTCAGTGAGGTGGTCCTCGGCGCGCACCTGCAGCCGGTCCCCGAGGGCGTGCCGGGCGAGCTGTACATCGCCGGGCCCGGCCTGGCCCGCGGCTACCACCGCCGGCCGGGACTGACCGCGTCGAGGTTCGTGGCGAACCCGCACGGCGCACCCGGCGAGCGGATGTACCGCACCGGCGACATCGTCCGCTGGCGCAGCGACTCCGACGGCACCGGACCGGCGCTGGAGTACCAGGGTCGCAGCGACTTCCAGGTGAAGATCCGCGGCTACCGGATCGAGCTCGGCGAGATCGACGCGGCGCTGCTCGAACAGCCCGGGGTCGGCTTCGCGGCCACCCTCGCCGTGCCCGGCCCGTCCGGCGACACCGTGCTCGCCGCCTACGTGCTGCCCGCCACCGGGTACCGGATCGACGTGCACGAGCTCACCGCCGCCCTCGCCGCCCGGCTGCCCTCGCACATGGTGCCCGCCGCGATGGCGGTCCTCGACGAGATCCCGCTGACCCCCGTCGGCAAGCTGGACCGATCGGCCCTGCCCACCCCGGAGTTCGTGACCGCCGCCGCCACCGAGTTCCGGGCCCCGGGAACCGAACTCGAGCACACCGTCGCGGACGTCTTCGCCACGGTGCTCGGCGTGGACCGGATCGGCCTCGACGACCACTTCTTCGACCTCGGCGGCAACTCGCTGGTCGCGACCCGGGTGACCGCCAGGCTCGGCGCCGAACTCGGCATCGACATCGGGGTCCGGACACTGTTCGAGGCGCCCACTGTCGCCGCGCTCGCGGAACGGGTCGGCGCGCTGGTCGGGGAGTCCGCCGCGGCGCGGCCGGCGCTGACCGCGGCGTCTCGGCCGGACCGGGTCCCGCTCTCCCTCGCGCAGCAGCGGATGTGGTTCCTCAACCAGTTCGACACCACGTCGGCCGCCTACAACATCCCACTGGCCGTCCGGCTCACCGGCGAACTCGACAGCGAGGCGCTCGAACTCGCCGTCCTCGACGTCGTGGACCGGCACGAGTCGCTGCGCACCCGGTACCCGCTGCGCGGCGGCGACCCGGTCCAGGAGACGGTGCCCACCGCGTACGCGCTCGAGGGCCTGCTCACCGTCGACACCACCGAGGACGAGCTGCCCACCCGGATAGCGGACCTCGCCTCCGCCGGATTCGACGTGACCCTGGCCGTCCCGGTCCGGGCCCGGCTGCTGCGACTCGGCGACCGCGACCACGTGCTGGTCATCGTCGTGCACCACATCTGCGCCGACGGCTTCTCGCTGGCCGTCCTGGCCCGGGACGTGATGGCCGCCTACACCTCCCGCACACGCGGGGACACCCCGGACTGGACGCCGCTGCCCGCCCAGTACGCCGACTACACGCTCTGGCAGCAGGAAGTGCTCGGCAGCGACCAGGACCCGGACTCGCTGCTCTCGGCGCAGCTCGCGTACTGGCGCACCACGCTCGCCGGACTGTCCGACGTGCTGGTGCTGCCCACCGACCGGCCCCGGCCCGCGCAGCAGACCCTGCGCGGCAGCCGGGTGGAGTTCACCGTCCCCGCGGACCTGCACCGGCGACTGCTCGCGGTGGCCCGCGACCAGGAGTCCACGGTGTTCATGGCGGTGCACGCCGTGTACGCGATGTTGCTGGCCCGGCTGGGGGACACCGACGACGTCGCGATCGGCACCCCCCTCGCCGGCCGCGGCGACGCCGGGCTGGACGACATGATCGGCATGTTCGTCAACACCCTGGTGCTGCGCACCCAGGTCGACCCCGCCGCCTCGTTCGTCGAGCTGCTGGCCCGGGTCAAGGACGCCGACCTGACCGCGTTCGGCAACGCCGACGTCCCGTTCGAGCGGCTCGTCGAGGAGCTGAACCCGGCCCGGTCCACGTCCTACTCCCCGCTGTTCCAGGTGGCCCTCGAGTTCCAGAACACCGAACGCCCGCGGCTGAACCTGCCGGGTCTCACGGTCGAGGGGGTCGAGCTGGACACCCGGGTGGCCAAGGAGGACCTCGAACTGCTGCTGGCCGAGGAGTTCGACGAGGACCGGCAGCCGGCCGGCATGTCCGCCGCGTTCGACTACGCGGTCGACCTGTTCGATCCCGAGACCGTCCAGGGGTTCGCCGACCGCTTCGTCCGGATCCTCGACGCGGTGACCGCGGACCCACACCGCCCGGTCGGCGGGATCCCCATCCTCGACCAGGACGAGCTCTCCGAGTTCGCTCCCGCGCAGGGGCGTCCCGGCGGCCGGCCGCAGCTGTGGCCCGAACTGCTCTCGGCGGCGGCTTCGGAGGACCCCGATTCGATCGCGCTGACCTTCGAGGACCAACGGGTCAGCTACCGCGAACTGGACGAGCGCTCGAACCGGCTGGCCCGCTTGCTGCGCTCGCGAGGGGTGGGCCCGGAGACGTTCGTCGCGCTGGGACTGTCCCGGTCGCTCGAGGAGGTCATCTCGATCTGGGCCGTGGCGAAGGCCGGCGCCGGGTTCGTGCCGGTGGACCCGACGTACCCGTCCGAGCGGATCGAGTACATGCTGACGGACTGCGAGGCGGTGCTCGGCATGACCGTGTCCGCCAGGGTGGACGCGCTGCCGGACACGGTGCCGTGGCTGGTGCTCGACGACGACGCGACGCTCGACGAGTTGTCTTCTGCCGCACCCACGCCGGTGACCGACGCGGACCGCACCATGCCGCTGCGACTGACCAACCCGGCCTACCTGATCTACACCTCCGGCTCGACCGGACGGCCGAAGGGCGTCGTGATCACCCACCACGGCATCGCGAACCTCACCACCGAGGAGCACGACCGGTTCCGCGTCACCGTCGACTCCCGGGTCTCACACCTGGCCTCGCCCAGCTTCGACGCCTCGGTCTTCGAGCTGATGATGGCCTTCAGTGCCGGTGCCAGCGTGGTGATCGTCCCGCCCGCGGTGTACGGCGGCGCCGAACTCGAGGACCTGCTGCGCCGTGAGCACGTCACGCACGCGTTCATCACCCCGACCGCGCTGTCCTCCATGGACGACGTCGGGCTCGAGAACCTGCGGGTGCTGGCCGTGGCGGGCGAGGCCTGCCCGCCGGAGCTGATGCAGAAATGGTCCGTCGGCCGGAAGATGTTCAACGGTTACGGCCCCACCGAGACCACCATCCAGGCCAGTGTCAGCGACCGGATGACCGCGTCTCAGGCCGTGAACATCGGCCGGCCCGCGGTCGGTTTCGACGAGATGGTCCTCGACACCCGTCTGCAGCCGGTGCCGCTCGGCGTGCCGGGCGAGTTGTACATCGCCGGCCCCGGCCTGGCCCGCGGCTACCACCGCCGTCCCGGCCTGACCGCCGACCGGTTCGTCGCCGACCCGTTCGGGAAGCCGGGGCAGCGCATGTACCGCACCGGTGACGTCGTGCGGTGGCGGGCGACGCCGTCCCCGGTCGAGGGGGAACCGGACGTCCACACCATCGAGTACATCGGCCGCAGCGACTTCCAGGTGAAGGTCCGTGGCTTCCGGATCGAGCTCGGCGAGATCGACGCGGTGCTCGCCCGTCACCCCTCGATCACCTTCGCGGCCACCTTCGGGCTTCCCGGGCCGTCGGGGGACATCCTGCTCGCGTCCTACGTGTACTGCGCCGACGGCGGCGTGGTGGCACCGGCCGAGATCCGCGAGTACGCCTCGCGGCGACTGCCCGCGCACATGGTGCCCTCGGCCGTCGTGGTCCTCGACGAGGTGCCGATGACCCCGGTGGGCAAGCTCGACCGCCGGGCCCTGCCCACGCCGGAGTTCGGTTCGCGCGCCGACGACTACCTGGCGCCGCGCACGACCGCCGAACGCGCCGTCGCCGAGGCCTTCGAGTCGGTGCTCGGGGTGGACCGGGTGGGCGTGACCGACAGCTTCTTCGACCTCGGCGGCACCTCCATCATCGCCACCCGGGTCGTCGCCGACGTGCAGACCCGACTCGGCAAGCTGCTGCCGTTGCAGTCGCTGTTCCTCGACCCGACCCCGGCGGGGCTGGCCCGGCTGCTCGACGAGTCCGGCATGCAGCCGGCCCCCGTCGACGACGCCCTGCGCGTGGTCATCCCCCTGCGCCCGCAGGGCACCCGGCCGCCGTTGTTCTGCGTGCACCCCGGGATCGGGCTCTCGTGGGGCTACACGGGGCTGGTGCGGCACCTGTCCGCCGACCGCCCGGCCTACGGGCTCCAGCTCCCGGTGATCAGCGGGGGTCCGACCTTCTCCTCGATCGAGGAGCTGGCGCACCGGTACGTCCAGGAGATGCGGACCGTCCAGGACCACGGCCCGTACCACCTGCTCGGCTGGTCCCTGGGCGGGGTGATCGCGCACGCGATGGCCGTCGAACTGCGCCGGTCCGGCGAGGCGGTCTCGACGCTCGCGATCATGGACAGCTATGTCACCGACGAAGACGACGGGACCCCGGACAGCCTCAGCGTGGAGGAGTTGCTGCACGGACTCGGCCTGGACCTGGAACCGGACGCCATGACCGGCAACGGCGCGCTGACCTACACCCGGGCCGTCGAACTGCTCGACGAGTCGTTCGGCCAGGAGACCGGCCTGACTGCCGTGCACCTCGAACGGATCAGCGCCGGGTTCACCAACTCGGCACACATCATGAACGAGTTCAGCCCGTCGGTGTTCGACGGCGACATCCTCTTCTTCTCCGCCGGCCGCTCCGGCGGGGACGGACACTCGCCCGATGAATGGCGGCCCGCCGTCACCGGCGACATCCGGGAGGTGCGGGTGGACTGCGAGCACAACCAGATGATCGAGCCGGAGGTGCTCGCGGTGGTCGGGCCGGTGCTCGAGGAGTACCTGACCGACCACTGATCCGCTCGACCGCCCCCGTCACGCCGACAGCTCGCCGGTCCGTACAGACGAGCGACGCCGGAACGGGAGAAGGAGCGGCGACATGAAGCTGACGACCACCACGTTCGTCACGGTCGACGGGCTCCAGCAGCTTCCAGCAAAGAACAACGATTGAGCCGAGTTGGGGCCTTGTTCAGCTGGTAATCGGGGGAACATGCCGTTGCTTGTGGGCATCATGTGAAGGCGGGAAGGGCGTCGAGCACCGCCGGTCGTGGACACCACGAATACGCAAGCAGACGATGGTCAGTTCCGATCCGCGGCTCGAATAGCAGGCATATGCGAGTAGTCCGCTACTCAGTCACCTGGGCGACCAGTGGTGCGACAATGAGCAAGCGCGTGGTTCAACCCGAACGACGGGGACAGCGGCACACGAACCCTGGGACCGTACGGAACGCGTATTCACAGTGCAATCGCGGGGCCCAGGCGACGGTAGATGGGTCTCTTGCACCCGAATCGAAGTCGTGGCTCTTGACGGAAAGGGCAGCACTCGGGGTCTACCAGCCAAACGGGAGGCTATGTCATGTTCTTCTACAACAGCGAGACCCGAGCTGCCGCATCGGGGGAGATCAACGCGGCCGGTGACTACGTCAACCTGAAGGACTTTCCGACCGGACAATTCGGGGAGTGGTCCGCCATCGTCTCCGTCACCGGCGGCCGGCTCTTCTTCTACAAGCCTTCGGGGGCTGCTGCATCGGGCGAGCTCAATGCGGCCGGTGACTACGTCAACCTGGTGGACTTTCCGGCCGGACAGTTCGGGGACTGGTCCCACATCGCGTCCGCCGACGGGCGGCTCTTCTTCTACAACAGCGAGACTCGGGCCGCTGCATCGGGCGAGCTCGATGCCGGCGGCGGCTACGTCAACCTGATGGACTTTCCGGCCGGACAACTCGGGGACTGGTCCCACATCGCATCCGCCGACGGGCGGCTCTTCTTCTACAACAGCGAGACTCGGGCCGCTGCATCGGGCGAACTCGATGCGGCCGGTGACTACGTCAACCTGGTGGACTTTCCGGCCGGACAGTTCGGGGACTGGTCCCACATTGCATCCACCGGTGGCCGGCTGTTCTTCTACAACTGGGACACGCGCGCTGCTGCGTCGGGCGAACTCAGTGCCGGTGGTGACTACGTCAACCTGGTGGACTTTCCGACCGGACAATTCGGGGAGTGGTCCCACATCGTATCCGTCACCGGTGGCCGGCTCTTCTTCTACAAGCCTTCGGGGGCCGCCGCATCGGGCGAACTCAATGCCGGCGGTGACTACGTCAACTTGAAGGACTTTCCGACCGGACAGTTCGGGCGTTGGCACTTGATCGCGGGGACGCCCGCTGTACAGGTGGTGACGCCCGCGGTGCAAGTGGTATTCGATCTTGAAGTGCGTGACAAGACTTCAGGTCCATTCCCGTCGAACATATTCACCGTCCACGACGCCGGCCAAAACACCGGGCTCAGGGTCAATCTGCCCCTGCCCGATCCCGCTGTCCGGCCCTCTGATCATGCGGACATCAGCGTGATCGACACGCTTGACGGATTCAACATCACGCCACGAATCTCGATTCCGTTCAATGGCGAGATCGACCTTTCGACGGTGAACGACAAGACGGTGTTCCTGCAGAGACTCGGCAGCAGCCTGCCCAGCGAAGCGCCTGAGGCCAAACGCGTCGGGATCAACCAGATCGTGTGGGACGCCGCCACAACCACACTGCACGTAACGGCCAACGACGTGCTGGACCAACACGCGCGGTATGTACTGGTGGTGACGACGGGCGTCCGAGACAAGAAAGGCAACCCAATCGGCTGCGAGGCATTCGAGCTCTTCCGGCGCGACCTGAGCTTCGGGCAGACCGGTGACCAACGACTCAAGGACTACCGCAAGGAACTCCTCGACGCTCTGCAGGACCTCAAGAAGGCGGGTTCGAAGGCGAAGGAAGTCGTAGTCGCCAGCGTCTTCACCACCCGGTCGGTCACGACGGAGCTCGAGAAGATCCGCGAGCAGGTCAACGCGGCACCCGTGCCCGCCGCTGCCGACGTGACGACCTTCCCCCTCGACTCCGTAACGAATGTCACATTCAAACTCCAAACAGGCACGGCACCGAATTTCGCTCAGCCCGTCTCGTTGATGAACCTACTCACGAGCACGCCCGGGGCGATCGGGACCATAGCATTCGGCAAATACGTTTCACCCGACTACCGCGACAGCGTGAACGTGATCCCGGCAACGAAAACGAAGTCGGGCGCGCCAAAAGCCCTCGGGCAAAACGAGATTACATTCGATCTCTACCTGCCTTCGGGAACCAAGCCGCCGAGCGGATGGCCCGTCGCCATCGCCGCCCATGGCGCGGGAACCCACAAACAGAACGGAACACCAATCACGATCGCAGCCACTCTCGCCTCGAAGGGCCTCGCGACCATTGCCATCAACGGTCCCGGGAACGGTGGCGGCCCACTCGGCGAGCTGACCGTGACGCGCAACGACGGCAGCACGGCCACCATCCCGTCCGGCGGGCGAGGTAAAGATACGAACGGCGACGGTACCTATACTCCGGGCGAGGGCGCCAGCGCCGCCTTTTTCCCGATACGTGACCGTGACCGGGTCCGCCAGACCGCCGTTGACCTCCTGCAACTCGTCCGCGTGATCGACAGCCTCGACGACGTGGACCCGTCGCGCATCTACTACGCCGGGCAGTCCCTTGGCGGCCTGTGCGGCACCCTCTTTGCTGCGGTGGAGCCGAAGGTTCGTGCGGCCGTACTCAACGTCACGTTTCCCTTCCTTGGCACATTGCTGTCGCCGGTGCGAGGACGACCCGCCGCCGGTGCTGCACTCGCCGCACGCAAACCGTCACTGATCAACTCGCCGGGGATAGCGAGCATCGACGGCGTCGCCGTAACCGGTTCGGCAGCGAACTACTTCAACGAGAACCTGCCGCTGCGCGACAAGCCGCCCGTCATCAACACGATCGCCGGGGCCATGGCGATCCAGGAGGTCTTCGACAACACCGAATGGGTGCAGCAATCCGGCGGAGCGCTGGCCTATTGTTCGCTGCTGCGGAGCAGTGGCAAGCCGATCCTGATTCAGTTTGCCAAAGGCGATCAGCAGGCGCCCAACCCCCTGTCCACGGCGGTGGTCAGGGCGGGAAACTTCGCGTACACCACGACCTTCTATCGCAACGACCTCGCCGTCGCGCGCAATCCAGCGAGCAATCCACCGCTGCCAAAGGACGCCCACGACTTCCTGAACCAGACCCTCGGCTCGACCACCGGCGGGCTGCCCGGCGGAGCCCAGGGCTCCATCGCCCGCGCGGCCCAACAGCAGATCGCGGACTTCCTCGCCTCGGACGGTCAGACGATCAACGATCCCGACGGCCCGGACACGCTCTTCGAGGTACCGATCCCGCTGCCGCTTCCGGAGACCACGGACTTCATTCTCTAGGACCCAGTCTTCAGTCTGACTGGTCACCAACATYGGGATCCGGCGCATCGCGACCTCCGGCGACCCTGCTGTGCCCGAGGCGCAGCTGCGCCGGTCGCCCCCGCAACTACGTCACCCGCGACAACCTGCGCCACGCGAGTACGGAACAGCCACCGCCGACATGGGCACGTGACCGGCAACTCTCCGCCCCGCGACGATCAAGGTGCCGCGTTCTCGAACTTGACCTGTACCACCGACGCCCCGCGTATCTCGCCGACGTGGTCGGCTTCCACGCGCAGCTGTTCGTGGAGCTCGCTGCGCAGCGACCGGAAAGTCCTCACCGTCAGCGACAGCGTCCGACCGCTCTTGCGGGGCCGCCAGGTTCCGACGATCGTGCCGTCGGCCAGCACCGCGCCGGGCGCGCCGACCGGCTTCCACACCTCGCGATGGTGTTTCGCGTCGACGATGGTGTCCCGATCACGCATCTGGGTGTAGGGGTCGCCCGGCGGTAGCAGCCGCACCCCGCCCGCCGGGGCCGGCGACCGCAGGGCGTCCAGATCGTCGGCCAGGATCCACGCCCGGCCGCCGTCGCGGTCGACGGGGGTGAGCTCGCCCTCCAGCGTCTTCCACCACGGGTCGGTGTCACCGGCATAGACACCGACCCACCCGGCGAAATCCTTGGGCGTGGACGGGCCGTAACACTGCAGGTAGCGACGCAGCAGGCCGGCGCGGGCGCTGTTGGGCTCGACCTTCGGCAGGGGGCGGCCCAGCCACTCCTCGAGCAGGACGAACGGCGCCTTGTTCCGGCTCCGCGGCGCGATGCAGACGATGCCGCGCAGCGCCAGCATCCGGATGCAGAAGTGCACGACGCCCTCACCGAGCGAGCTGTTCGCCTTGTAGGGGCCTACCGCCTGCCAGGTCCTGCGTTGGGCGGGCGAGAGTCTGCCCGCAACGCGCTCGGCCAGTTCTTCGCCGAGTTGGTCGATTGCCAGCTGCCGTCCCGACAGCACCGCCCCGATCTCCTCGGCGGTGATGTCGACCGCCTCGTCCAAACCCATCCGGAGCTTGGTCAGCGCCCCCTCGACGCCGATGATCAGGTGCACTCGCGCCGTTTCGGTGGCCGGCAGGACACCGGTGGTGAAGACAGGCGCGTCGTCGGTCGGGAAGTAGAACGGTGCGCCGCGCATGCACCAGGTCTGCAGCAGACTCTTCTCCTCGCCGACGAGGCGGTCGAGGCGGTCCGGTGTCATGGCCGCGACGCGGGCATGCAGTGCGAGCAACGCCGAACCAGGCGGACTGTTCTGAATTCCGCACGTACCCGCCACGTGGTGCAGCTTGTCGGCCGGTTGCCGACCGGTGAGATGGTGCGCACGGAGGCGGAACGCGATGACGTCGCTGGTTCGCACAGTGGGGGCGGCACCGGCGTTCTTCCGAGCTGTCACTGATCGCCTCCCGGGACGGATTCGACGGTGACCCATTCTGCACCCGATGGTCAGCGCGCCCGAATCACTGACGATTTCCCGTGATCGGCGTTCGGGTGCCGTCGTCGTGTCATGATCGTCGCGTTCTGAATCCGGGGTGGGGACGAATGCCGGGTTCTGTCGGTTTCGCATCTGCGCTGGCGCCGGGTCGCACGAAGGGCCGGACGTCACCGCCAGGGGAGGGAATGACTGAATGACGAACGGACAGTTGACCAGCGAGGACGGGGCTCAGGCCGGTACCGCACGAGCGGATCGCGGCACCGCCCACGCCCCGGAATCTCCCGGCTGCACGGTTTCTCCAGACTGCACATCGGCCTCGGGCGCGCGGGTGGCACTGCCAGACGGCCGCCACGCGTGGGAGCTGCCGGCGTCGGCCGTCTCCGACTTCGAAGACCTGGTCACCATCCTTGCGGCACAGGTGCTTCCGCAGGCCACTGTCGTCGCGTCCGTGTGCCATGGCGACGTGCCGTCCGCGGGGACCCTCAGCGTGACCATGCTGCGGCACCCGGGTGGGGCATCGGTTCAGGTTCACTGCAGGTCCACCGGCACCACCTCAGTTGTCGTGAATGCGGCGGGATTCGCGCTGCTGTGTGAGGCCGTCGTCTCGTCGGGCGAGGAGGTTCCGGAGCCGGTCGTTGCGGTCACGGCAACGTCGACGGGTGTGGAGGAGCTTCCCGAGGTGGTCGACAGCCTCGGCGACCGGTGGGACCCGACGGGGTCGCAGACCATCGACGACCGGCTGACGCTCATCGTCGCCGAGTCCATGGGCTACGCGGCCGAGGACCTGCCCGCCGAGATCCCGCTCATCGAGCTGGGTCTCGACTCGCTGATGGCGGTGCGGATCAAGAACCGCGTCGAGTACGAGTTCGACATCCCGCAGTTGCAGCTCGCCGCGGTCAAGGACGCGAGCCTGCACGACGTCGCACAGTACCTGCGCTACGCCGTGGAGAACCGCGACGAGGTGGCGGCGCTCGCGGCGAAGCAGCAGCTCGAACGGGAGGACGTGCAGGTCGCGGCCCCCGAACCGGTGGCCGAGGACGTGCCCGCCGGCTCCGGCGACATCGACGTCCCGCCGCGCGACGCGGCGGAACGGCTCGCCTTCGCGACGTGGGCGGTCGTCACCGGCAGGTCCGCGAAGAGCATCTTCGCGACGCTGCCGATCCTCGACGACGTGACCGCGGAGAAGTTGGCCGCGCGCCTCACCGAGCGGGCCGGCGGCGACATCACCGTCGACGACGTCCTCGACGCCGAGACCATCGAGCAGCTCGCCGAATCCGTGCGCCGGCACCTCGAGGACGGACTCAGGATCGACGGCCTCGTCCGGACCCTCCGTCCCTGCGCCGAGGGCTCGAACGCCGTGCCGGTGTTCGTGTTCCACCCGGCCGGCGGTTCGACGGTCGCGTACGAGCCGTTGCTCAAGCGCCTGCCGGCCCACACCCCGATGTTCGGTCTCGAACGCGTGGAGGGCCCGCTCGAGGTACGCGCCGAGGAATACGTCCCCCTGCTGCGCAAGATCCAGGGTGACGGCCCGTTCGTGTTGTACGGCTGGTCCTTCGGCGGCGCACTCGCGTACGCGGTCGCGAAACGACTCCGCCAGGAGGGCGCCGACGTCCGGATCGTCGGCCTGATCGACACCGTCCTGCCCGGGGAGAAGGTCGAGGACACCCCGGAGGAGGTCAAGGCCCGCTGGCAGCGGTACGCCGCGTTCGCGAAGAAGACCTACAACGTCGACGCCCCGCTGCCCTACGACCAGCTCGCCGCCGCCGGCAGCGACGAGGAGCAGATCAAGATCCTGATGGACCTGCTCCGGATGAGCGGCGCCAAGATCCCCGCCGGCATCATCGAGCACCAGCGCACGTCGTGGCTCGACAACCGGGCCATCCCGGCCACCGACCTCGACGAGCCCTACGACGGAAATGTCGTGCTGTACATGGCCGAGACGTACCTGGACGACCAGATCGCGCTCGAGCCGGCGTTCGGGACAAGGCAGCCCGACGGAGGCTGGGGTGGAGCCGTGAAGAACCTGGAGATCGTCCACGTCGRCTGCGACCACATCCAGATCGTCGACGAGCCGTACATCGCCACGGTGGGGGCCGACCTGACGAACAAGCTGACTGCCATCGAGGGAACCTCGTCGAGCCGCTGAGCCGTCGCCTGTGCGCCGCTGCCAGACTCGACCCATGGTTGAGCGATACCCGGCCGTGGATCCGTACGCTTCCGGTCTCCTGCCGGTTCCCGAGGGCCACCTCCTGTACTGGGAGACCGTCGGCAACCCGGCCGGAATCCCCGCGGTCTACCTGCACGGCGGCCCGGGGTCGGGCTGCACACCGGGGATGCGCAGGTTCTTCGACCCGAACGCATTTCGCGCCGTGCTGTTCGACCAGCGAGGCTGCGGACGCAGCCGGCCGCGGGCCGACGCTCCGGACTACGACCTCGCGACCAACACGACGGCGCGCCTGGTCGCGGACATCGAACGACTGCGTGAGCATCTCGGGATCGAGCGGTGGTTGGTGGTCGGGGTGTCCTGGGGCGTCACCCTCGGGTTGGCCTATGCCCAGGCACATCCCGACCGGGTGCTCGCGATGGCATTGGGCGCGATCACCTCGGGCAGTCGCACGGAGGTCGAGTGGATCACCCGCGACATGCGCCGGGTCTTCCCGAGGGAGTGGGAGCGGTTCATCGAGCCCGTGCCGGCCGCCGAACGGGAGGGGAACCTCGCGACCGCGTACGCGCGACTCCTCGCCCACCCGGACCCGGCGGTTCGCGAGGAGGCGGCACTGCGCTGGTGCGAGTGGGAAGACACTCACGTCTCCCTTGTCCCGGGGTGGGTGCCGAGCCCGAGATACCAGGACCCGACGTTCCGAATGATCTTCGCGCGCATGGTCACCCACTACTGGGGCAACGACTGCTTTCTCTCCGACGGCCAGATAAGCGACGGCATGAACCTGCTGGCCGGGATACCCGCCGTGCTCGTCCACGGCCGATACGACGTGTCCGGGCCGCTCGACACGGCCTGGGAACTCGCCCGCAGATGGGCGACCAGTCGGCTGGTCGTCGTCGACGATGCCGGCCACGGCGGCGGCAGCTTCTTCGACCAGTTCATTGCTGCCATCGACTCGTTCGCCGTCCCGCCCGCGTGACGCCGGGGATCCGGGGGTTGAGGAACATTGGAACGGAGGCCGGCGCTAAGGGGCTCCGGCGCTGATGAGCGGCGGATCTGTTGCACGGTTGGCGCGCAGCCGGTGAGTCTCCGCAGATAATCAGTGACTATCTGCGATAGAGCCGGGAGGTGTCCATGGGCTCGGTGCATCGGCCCCGCACTCCGGATCGAACCCGGGCGCTGGACCGCGCCGAGGTTGAGCGTTTGCTGTCCGCCAGCGGTGCGAGCCTGCGTGACTGCCGCCGGGCGACGTCGATGCCGGTTCGGGCCGAGCCCGGCTATCGTACCGGCGGGCCGCGGAACTGTTCAGCGAGCACGCGGGCGGGGCCACTCTGCACCAGCTGCGGCACTCGGCACTGACCCACGCCGCCGAGGACGGTGCGAGCACTTCCACACTGCTGGCCTACTCCGGTCACACCTCGGTGGCCTCGCTCGCGCGCTACGCCCGAGTGTCGCCTGAAGGTCTCATCCGATGGCAAGCAGGCCGCGACCCCGCTGCACGACGACGTTGAGTTGTAGGTCGACCCCTTAGGTAGGGCAACGGCCTCGACGACGAGACGGGCGACCTTTGGGCGATGCCGTGGGGTGTGGGCGGCGTTGGCGTCGGACACGAGGTCGTTCAGGAACGGAAGGGGGCCAGCCGATGTGACTGGCCCCCTCATGCCAATTCGCGGTTCAGCTGACCCGGAAAGTCACTTCGGCGGCGATGAGCTGTGCGAGGTCGTCGGAGCGACTCCACATGGGCCAGTGGCCGGTCGGGAGATCGACAAGGTCAAGGTGCTGAAGGTTCGCGACCTCGGCGAACATTGGATGACCGGCATTGGCCAGCTCCATCAGCTGTGCGCTCGGGATCGAGCAGCACACCACCGTGGTCGGGACCTGCAGACGTGCATCGTTGGTGAGTTTCACTGGCTGGCGAAGCACGGGACCGGGCTCCGGGACGGCCCGTGCCCGGAAGCGCTCGAGAACGTGACTGCTCAAGCCTTCGAGGCTGGCCTGCTCTTCGAGCGCGTCGAAGGGTGGCAGGGGCAGCTCGTCTAGATCGTCCGGCATGTCTGGAGCGAAGACGCTTCCGGGCGCTGCCGGCCCGCTGTCAACCCAGACCACACGGCGGATGAGCTCGGGGCGCTGATCGAGCACAAGGCTTACCGGGGCGTTGGCTCCGCTGTGCGCCACGATGACCACCGGCTGCTCTTCGGAAGCGGCGGCCTGTTCGATCGCCGCTGCCTGGTCGTCGAGTGTCCTGAACGCTCGTTCGCGGTCGCCCTCATCTAGGCCGGGAAGGGTCATCGGGATGGCTCGCCGGCCGGCAGCGGTCAGGTGTTCGACCACCTCGTCCCACGCCCACGCCCCCAGCCAGTGGCCGGCGATCAGGATGATGGTTGGTTCGCTCGTGTTGGTCGTCATGCTGCAATGCTCACATGCCCCTAGGACAAGGGTGTGTCACCATTTCTGACATGATTTTCGCTGGGGTGCAGAAGTGAAGCGGGCGGAGCGGCTCCACGCACTGTCCGAGATGCTGCGCCGCGCCGGTTCCCGTGGATGCACTGCTGAGCGACTGGCGGCGGAGTTCGGCGTGTCGGTGCGGACAGTCAAGAGAGATCTCACCGCCCTCGAGAACAGCGGTGTGCCGATCTGGTCGCGCCCGGGGCCTGGCGGCGGCTACGGTCTAGCCGCTCGGGCGAGCCTCCCGCCGGTCAGCCTGACCCCCGCGCAGGCGGTGGCGCTACTCGCGGCCGTCTCAGCTGCCTCCGATGCCCCTTATGCAGACCTGGCCTCAGCTGGCGTTCAGAAGATCCTGGACGTCCTCGACCCCAGGACCCGAACGAAAGCCGACGAGCTCGCGAGTCGCGTTTGGGTGGACACACCATCGTCTTCCGTTCGCGCGGTCAGATCGGCACTCGAAGAAGCGATGGCCGAGCAACGCGTCGTGCGTATCCGCTACATCTCGCGTGACGACAGCAAGACGACCCGCGACGTCGAGCCGGTCATGTTCGCATCCAGAAACGGCCGTTGGTACCTGATCGGCTGGTGCCGGTTACGCAGCGATATCCGGTGGTTCCTCGTGACGCGAATCGAGCACGCCAGCGTGACCAAGATTCCCTGTAGTAGCCACAGTATTCAGGAGGTTGGCATTCCCCCAGCGACGGCAAGGTCCGTGCAGAGCCGAGGTGAGTGAGGCTGTCAATCAACGTCTCCGGTCAGTACATCTGGTCGCGTAGGGGGCGTAGTCCTCCGGAGAGGTCGTCGGGGAGTTGGAAGGTGTACTTGCCGAGCATGTTGATGTGGCCGCGCACGAAGAGTGAGAGACGGGCGACGTCTTCGTCGCGGACGTCGAACCCCCTCGTGCGTAGTTGGGTGAGGGCGGCGTCGGTGTAGCGGGTATTCCACAGCACGACGGCGTTCAGGACCAGGCCGAGCGCGCCGAGCTGGTCTTCCATGCCGTCTTGGTAGCGCTGGTAGAGCTGTCCGGCGCGGCCGTGGAAGACCTTGCGGGCCAGCGCGTGCCGGCCTTCTTGGAGGTTGTCCTGCGCCGTGATCTGGCGCCGGTAGCCGGGATCGTCGGCCAGACGCAAGATGTGCAGGGTCCGGAGATCCGGCCGTAGTGCGCGATCGCGTCGCCCCGCGGGATCCCGGTCAACGATCACGGCGCCGGACTGTCGCGATCCTGAGCGCGGACGACGTCCGCTTCGACGGAACTGTCGTGCTGCCCGAGGAAGGTCAGGATTCGGGGGATCACGCGATCCGGGATGTGTCCCAGGATGCCGTGGCCGGTGCCGGCATAGATCTCCACCTCCGCTTCAGGTAGAAGATCAGCCAGCCGCGCGGCCACCCGCTCGGGGTTGGAGACCACGGTCTCGGCGCCGGAGATCACGAGCATCGGAACCGCGATCGACCGCACTTCTGCATCCCCGAGCATCCGCGCCCACCCGATACCGGGCCGGTAGTTCAACGCCTCCTTGGCGAGGGCGAACTCGAGGTCGCCGAGGACGTACCCGGGGGACATCCAATCGTTGAGCTTGCGGATATTTTCGTCGGTGCGGCGCATCCCGGCGCGGATCATCTTCAGCAGTACACGCCACGAGGGCTTGTCGAAGACTCCTCCCGGCTCGATGAGCGTCACACTCGCCACTCGTTCAGGAGAATGGAGTGCTACGAGAACGGCGTGCCACGCGCCCTGCGAGTAGCCGACCAGGTGGACACGGTCGACCCCGAGTTCGTTCAATACCTCGCTGACCCAGGTGGCGAAGTCGGATTCCCCGGTCAATGGCGCGGTCTGGACGCTGCGGCCCGCGGTGCCGATCGTGTCCAGCGCATATACGACCCGGTCTCGGCACAGATCCTCGATGACGATGTGCCATTGCAGACAGTTGGCCCCGAGAGCGTGCACCAGGACGATCGGCGTCTGGGTGCCGGTCCCCGACTTACGGACATGGGTGGTTCCGAACGATGTCGGCACCTCGAGTTGGGTCGACGGAACCGGCCAGCGTCCTTCCAGTTCCCGGTAGATGCGGTCGTACGCCTGCTGCGACGCGTCGTTCTTGAACCGTCCGATCTTCGGCATGCGCTCACCTTTCGTTGCACCATTTTGATGGTATGAACGTATCACCATTGCGATATGTGCGTACCATCAACGGGTCAAAGCCACTCGATGCAACCGGGAGAGCCTCATGCCGCGACTGGTCGACCACGAAGTGCGGCGCCGGGAGATCACCAGCGCCGTGCGGCGGGTCGTCGTCGGCGGCGGCCTCGAGTCGGTGACGTTCCAGTCGGTTGCCGCCGAGGCCGGGATCTCGGTCCGGCTCGTGCAGTACTACTTCGGCACGAAGCGGGAGTTCCTCCTCGCGACCCACCAGTCCGTGCGTACGGACGCGGGCGCTCGCCTGATGCGGGCGTTGTCCCTGCTGGGACCGGAAGCGTCACCCCGCGAGGTCGTCACCGCGTTCCTGGTCGGGATGCTCCCACTCGACGACGAACGCCGCGAGGAGGCCATCGTGCTCGGTGCCTTCCATGCCGCGGCGCTCACCGGTGGGGGAATCGCCGCCGACGAGACCCTGGCCGCCCCGCGAGAGTTGGTGGCGCTCATCGCCGGCCAGCTTCGGCGGGTGACCGACCGCGACGCGGTGACGCCGCCGATGGATCCCGACCTCGACGCCGAACTCATCCTGGCGGCCGCCGGCGGGATCGCGCAGGGGATGCTCCCCGGCTACGGCACGGCGGAGCAGGCGGTCCAGCTCGTCGAGCGCCTCCTCGATCGTGTGCTCGGACCGGAGAGTCCCGGTACCACTGCGTAGCGGGACTCGGGTCGCTCAACGGCGTCACCAGCTGCCGGGAACCTCCGCACCCGCGCCGATCGATTCCATCAGGCGGCGGATCGCGCTGCAGTCCTGGACCAGCCGGCTGTCACCGGGGCCGAAGGCCGTGTCCGCGACCAGCGCTGCCGCGCCCGGCACCCGCTCCGCGGCGAGGATCGCCGACCAGGTCGAGAAGTCGGTGCCGGTGAAGGCGTCCACGCCCTCGACGAGACCGGCCACCAGGATTCGCCGGTCGTCGGCGTTCAGGTGCTCGTAGACCAACGACGTCAGCTCCGCGGCGACGGACGCGTGCGCGCGCTCGTCGCGCCGGTGCAGCACCACGGTGGCCTTGTTCACCGGCTGCAGGCCCGGGTCGTCACCGATCAGGCTCAGGTACGCCCCGATGGACGTCTCGGCGACGGTGGTGAACGCCAGCGCCGTCAGCGCCGCGGCGCGGGGGTCCGCGTGCCGGGCGACCGCGTCCCGGTGCCTGCGCACCGTCAGCCCGTGGGGCAGGGCCGCGTCGGACAACCACCTGCCGCGGTGCGCGCGGGTCAGCGCGCTCGCGTTGAGGTGCATCAGGCTGTGGTACTGCTCGTCGACCATCGCCTGCACGGTCGCCGCCCGCAGGGTGTCGCCGAGCCCGGTGCCGAGCCCGTCCTGGAACAGCAGCTGGAAACCGGGATTGACCACGTGCTGCTCGATGTCGATGACGTTCTTGTTGTAGGCGATCCAGCCCCAGGCCCGGATCCGGTCGCGGGTGCCCTCGTCCAGCTGCCGGTAGCGCGGGTCGTCCCGGAACGGGATCAGCGCCTCGGGGAAGTCCGCCTTGGCCGGCTCGAACAACGCGTCCAGGTCCGGTTCGGTGCGCCGTACGGTGGCCCGCCTCGGCCAGCTGCGGGCCAGCCCGCGAATCACCGCGCTCTCCACCTCGTCCGACGGGTCGAACTCCGGCAGTGCCGGGACCCTGAGCAGGATCTCGGCGGTTTCCTCCCAGTCCCCGGACTCCTCCCAGTCACCGGCACCGTCCCAGCCCCCGGTCACCGGCCGACCTCCGATGCGGCCTCGGGGAGCAGGTCACGGAACAACCGGGCACACAGGTCCGCGTACCGCTCCGCGTCGGCGCCCAACGGCACTCGCGCCGTGGCCAACAGGTCCTCGAACTCGGCCTGCGTGCCGTGCTCGCAGACCCGGGAGAGCCGGGCGAGGCCGTCCGCGAGTGCCGCCCGGGCCCGCGGCGCCGACGGGTTCGCGGCCTGCACGTCCCAGTACACCTCGGGGCTGCCGAGCCCGATCCGGGCCAGCAGAGCCAGCGCCACCGTGTGCGGCGGCGGAGCCGCGGCCGCCAGCCGCTCCGCCGGCACCCCGAGGTCCGCCAACGCCAGCCCGAAGGCGAGCACCGCCGCGTGCGTCGCCGCCTGGGTGGCCGCGCACAACGCGTCGTGTTCCTCGGCGCTCAGTCGCACCAGCGCGGCGCCGGCGCCGTCGAGCAACCCGAGAAAGGCGTCGACGCCGGGGCCGTCGTGGTGGACCACCACGGAGACGGGGCGGCCGGCCATGCCCAACGAGGGCGCGAACATCGGGTTGATGCCCATCGCCTGTACCTCCGGTGCCGAGCGCCGCAACGCCGCGGCGAACCGGGTCTTCACCGACAAGGTCTCCACCAGCAGCGTCCCGGGCCGCAGGAACGGCGGCAGCGTCTCCGCGGCGGCGAGAGCCACCGGTTCCGGCACCGCGAGCACCACCGTCGAGGCGGCGCCCACCGCGTCGGACAGTTCCGGTGCATCACCGGTGATCTCGCCCGGCCGTCGCGGGGCCCGCGGGTCGAGGACGAGCACGTCCGCGCCCGCATCGCGCAGCAGGCCGACCAGCATCGTGCCCACCGCGCCGGCGCCGCCGACGACGGCCACGACCGGCGGCCCGCTCACGGCCGCTCGGACCGTCCGGGCTCGGTGGTCGGCGAACGGTCCGCGGTCACGGACAGGCACCGTCGCATGGTGAGGGCCTTGACCATCGTCTCCTCGAACTCGTCCTCGGGGTCCGAGAGCGCGACGATGGCGCCACCGACCCCGAACGTGACCTGCTCGGACGTCGCGACCATGGTCCGGATCACGATGGAGAAGTCCGCCGTGCCGGAGAGCGAGAAGTACCCGATCGCCCCGGAGTAGACGCCCCGCGGACCGTCCTCGAGCTTGTCGATGATCTCCAGGGTGCGGACCTTCGGGGCGCCCGTCATCGACCCGCCGGGGAACGCCGCGCGCACACAGTCGACCGCCGAGACGTCCTCACGCAGGGTGCCCCGCACCGTCGAGACCAGTTGGTGCACCGGCGCATAGGTCTCCACGTCGAACAGCTTCGGCACGTGCACGGAGCCCGGGACGCAGACGCGGGAGAGGTCGTTGCGGACCAGGTCCACGATCATCAGGTTCTCGGCGCGGTCCTTCTCGCTGTCGACCAGGTCCCGGCGCAGCCCGTCGTCGGCTCCCACGTCGCGTGCCCGCGGCCGGGTGCCCTTGATCGGCTTCGACTCCACCTCGCGACCCGGGCCGATCCGCAGGAACCGCTCGGGAGAGGCGCTCAGCACCGACAGCCCGGGGAACCGCAGCAGCGCGTTGTACGGCGTAGGACTGATCTCGCGCAGGCACGCATAGCCGGCGACCGGGTCGATGGCACCGTCGACGGTGGCGACGTTGGTCAGGCACACCTCGTAGGACTCACCGGAGCGAATCTCACTCAGGCAGTTCTCGATCAGCTGGAGGTACCGGGTCCGGTCGTGCCGGAACCGGATGTCCACGTCGGCCGCGGCGGGGACCAGCGGCGCGGGGGCCGGCTGCTCGCCGGTCACCTCCTCGAAGGCGGTCAGCGCGGCCGTCGTCGTCTCCAGCCACCGCAGGTCCTCCTCGGGCAGGCCGGTTCCGTCGTCGAGGGTGAGCAGGTAACAGCAGCCCTCGTTGTGGTCGAACACCAGGGCCCGGTCCGCGAAGACCATCGCGGCGTCCGCCTGCGACGACGCATGCGCGAGCTGCCCGCAGGTGTCGGCCTTGAGCTCGTAGCCGAGATACCCGACGTACCCGAGGCAGAACGCGAACGGCAGGTCCGCGCGCGGCGCCACGCTGCGGTCGCGGAGTTGCCCGTCGAGGTACTCGAAGAAGGTCGAACGCAGTTCCTCCGTCGGCCGACCGCTGCGGTGCACCCGGACGGTGGTCTCGGCGACCTGGTAGGTCACGTACTCCGCCCGTGGGCCCGAGCAGTCGCCTATCACCGTGTATCGGGAGTCCTCGTCGGCGGCGGCACTGCCGTCGAGCCAGAAGCTGTTGGGCCCGTTCGCAAACAGCTTCTCGTAGACCGTCTGGGGGTCGAGGTCGCGGTCCACCCGGACGCTGTCGACGCGGTAGCGCCGGGCCGCGGGCTCGGCGACGGGCGTCGGCGGGGGCGTCGTCCGTCGGCGGGCCCGCACCGGTGTCAGGTCCCGGAAGTTGCTGAGCAGCTCGCGACCGTGCTCGGTGCAGATGGACTCCGGGTGGAACTGCACGCCCCACAGCGGCAACTCGCGGTGCCTCGCCGCCATCACCACCCCGTCCGGCGACCACGCCTGCACCTCGATCACCTCGGGCAGCGACTCGACGGCCAGCGAGTGGTAGCGGACCACCCGCAGCGGCGACGGGATGCCCTCGAACAGGCCGTTGCCGTCGTGCCGGATCTCGCTGATCCGGCCGTGCATCGGCGCCGGCGCGGGGGCCACCAGGCCACCGGCCAGGTAGCACAGCCCCTGGTGCCCCAGGCAGACACCGAGCACCGGCAGCCCACTGTCGGTGAGTGCGTTCGCGCTGATTCCGAAGTCGCGCTCGCGGTCCGGGCGGCCGGGCCCGGGGGAGACCACGATGTTGTCGAAGTCGCTGAGCCGCAGAGACTTCCAGTCCCTGTCGTTCGTCACCACCACGGGGACTCGACCGTTCACCTCCGACAGCAGGCTGTACAGGTTGTAGGTGAACGAGTCGTAGTTGTCGACCAGGAGCGTCCGGACGGCCATGACACGGCCTCAGGCGTCGTGCCGCAGCGGTGCGACAGCGGCAACGTCGATCTCCCCGTCGGCGTCGATGATCAGGTCCTCCACCCGGCAGGTCTCCGATATCAACACGTCGTAGAGGTCGTCGAGGAACTCCGGGGAGAGGTCGTGGCTGAGCGCATAGGTCCGGGCGTGCTCGTGCACCGCGCCCACCCGCCGCGGCTGCATCATCGGGATCGAATGTCGCCGCTTGAGCACCGCGATCCGGCAGCACAGCTCGATCCGGTCACGGACGACCTCGAGAAGGGCGCTGTCGATTTCGTCGAGCTCGGTGCGCAGCGCCTCGAGCTGCTGCTGCGGTGTCAGGACGGAGTTGCCGGCCGTGGCCGAGCGGGTCGAGTTCTCCATGCGCGGCACCCCTTGCATAGTCTGCACCAGCACGTCGACCGAAACTTCACGGTGTCCGAGATCGTCGGCCGTGTGCATTCTCCAGTTCCCCGAGCCATTCCATGTTCTCACGGGGTTCACGTCGCGGCCACGAGATAGCAGAATTGGCGGCGGTCACGATCTCGCGTCGGAGAGGGCGCGTCGCGGCGACGGGGCGAATGCACACTGCCCGGCCCGAATCGATTCGGGCCGGGCAGTGGACCGCCTCGCGGCGGCAGGGGCGTGCGTCAGCCCAGGTCGACGATCTTCCAGCTGTCGCCGTCGCGCTGGAGCACGATCTGCGCGGTCGAGTCGGTGCTCTTGCCGTTCAGCTCGGCAACATCCTTGGTGGCCAGCTTCGCGGTGTCCCCCTCGACGACCACCTGCGTGGCGTCGTACTTCAGGTCCGCCAGCTTGGAAAGCGCCTCGGCGCCGGCGCGTTCGTGGCCGCCCTGCACGGCGGCCGGGCAGGTGCCGTCCGGGCCAGTCGTCGCCAGCTTGGCCGCGAGCTCGGGGTCGAGGTAGCCGCAGGCCTTGGCGCCGTCACCGGTGCCGAAGGCCGCGTAGTAGGAGCTGAGCGTGTCCACCGCGGCCTGCTGGTCGACGGACGCCTCTGTCGCGGCATCGGTGGACTCGTCGGACGAGCATCCGGTCGCAGCGACGGCCACGGCGAGCGCACCGAGGGCGAGCGCGGCCATGCGGCGACCACGACGGGAGGAGGAAGAGGGGGCGCTGGGCGTGACCGACGACAACATCGTTCTCTGGTGCTCCGTGACTGTGAGGGATGGGAGTGGGACCGGCCGGCAGGCCGTCCGCGGGAACGCTACAACAGTCCCGGACGCGCCGAAGCGACTTGGTCAGAGCAGGCGTGCCCGCCGGGACCGGGTCAGTCCGGCGACCCGGCAGCACCGCGGGCGTTTCCGGATGGAAACGCCGGGGCGGCGACGATCGCTGGTCGGCGTCACCCGATCCGGCTTAGGCTTGTTCGGCTTAGGCTGATTCGGGACCGTGGCCGACTCTCCGTGAGGAATCGAATGCCCACGACTGCCAAGACCGGCACCCGCGCCGCGGCCAAGTGGCGCGCGGCGGCGGACGGCCAGTGGCGCAGCGTCGCCGGGATGGCGGCCACGGTGCTCGCACTCAACATCGTCGGCTGGGGCACCCTGTTGCTGTTGGTGGTGCCCGCGCACTACGAGTTCAACGGCGGCGTGTTCGGTGTCGGGCTCGGCGTCACCGCGTACACCCTCGGCATGCGGCACGCGTTCGACGCCGACCACATCGCCGCCATCGACAACACCACCCGAAAGCTATTGGCGGAGAAGAAGAAACCGATGACCGTCGGTTTCTGGTTCTCACTCGGCCACTCCACCGTGGTGTTCGTGCTGGTGCTGCTGCTGGCGTTCGGCATCAAACAGTTGGCGGCGGGCCTGAGGAACGAGGACTCGGACCTGCAGCGGTGGACCGGGCTGTTCGGCACCGCGGTCTCGGGCACCTTCCTCATCATCATCGGGTTGCTGAACCTGGTGTCGCTGATCGGGATCTACGCGGTGCTCCGCAAGGCCCGCCGCGGCCACTTCGACGAGGACGACCTCGAGCGGGAACTCGACTCCCGCGGAGCCCTGAACAAGCTGCTCGGGCCGTTGGTCCGGTCCGTGCGTGCGCCGTGGCACATGTACCCGGTCGGGGTCCTGTTCGGGCTGGGATTCGACACCGTGACCGAGGTGGGGCTGCTGGTGATCGCGGGTGGGGCGGCCACCACCGGCCTGCCCTGGTATTCGATCCTGGTGCTCCCGGTGCTCTTCAGCGCCGGCATGACCCTGTTCGACTCGCTCGACGGCTCGTTCATGAACTACGCGTACGGCTGGGCGTTCGCCCGTCCGGTCCGCAAGATCTACTACAACCTCGTCGTGACCGGGTTGTCGGTGGCGGTCGCGTTGCTGATCGGCGGCCAGGAGATCATCTCGATCGTCACCACCCGACACGACATCACCACCGGGGTGCTCGGGCGGATCGGCGGCCTCGACCTGGGGGCGATGGGGTTCATCATCGTCGGCCTGTTCGTGGTCACCTGGTTGGTGGCGGTGCTGGTGTGGCGGTACGGCGGGGTGCAGGAACGCTGGGAGTCCCGGCTGACCGGGAGCCCGGTCAGCACGGACTGACCACCCGACGGCCCTTCCACGACACCGACGGCAACTGGGCAACTCCCCGCGGGAGGTGGCACCATCGCTCAGGTGACCAGCAGCACAGCCGACGCGCAGCGCCTGCGCGACCTCGCGCGGCTGCGCCGCGTCCGCGACCGGATGGACCGGGAGTACGCGCAGCCACTGGACGTCGAGGCACTCGCCCGCGACGCGCACATGTCGGCCGGTCACCTCAGCCGCCAGTTCAAGCTCGCCTACGGGGAGTCGCCGTACGCCTACCTGATGACGCGGCGCATCGAACGCGCGATGGCGCTGCTGCGCCGGGGCGACCTCAGCGTCACCGAGGTCTGCTTCGAGGTCGGCTGCTCGTCGCTGGGCACCTTCAGCACCCGTTTCGCGGAGCTGGTCGGCGTGCCGCCCAGCGTCTACCGGGACCAGGTGCGGCCCGAGGCGGAGATGCCGTCGTGCGTCACCAAGCAGGTCACCAGACCGATCAGGAATCGAGAAGCGCCGGCCGCGAACCGCAATTAGGTTGAAGGACATGGACATCAGCATTCACTCGGCCTTCCTTCCGCACACCGACCACGAAGCCTCCCTGGCCTTCTACCGCGACCTCCTCGGTTTCGAGGTCCGCAAGGAGGTCGGCTACAACGGGATGTACTGGATCACCGTCGGCCACCCGGACCAGCCCGGCACGTCACTGGTCCTGCACCCGCCGGCCGCGGACCCCGGCATCACCGACGACGAACGTCGCACCATCACCGAGATGATGGCCAAGGGGACGTACGCAATCCTCACCCTGGCCACCCCCGACCTCGACGAAACCTTCGCGAAGCTCGAGGCGGGCGGCGCGGACATCGTCCAGGAACCGATCGAGCAGCCGTACGGCATCCGCGACTGCGCCGTCCGCGACCCCGCAGGCAACCTGCTCCGAATCAACGAGGTGAACTGATATGACCACCACCCAGTCCCGGACCACCGTCAAGACCCTCACCCTCGAAGTTCCCGACCCCGCGGCCGCCGCGGCCTTCTATGCGGCGTTCGGCGTCGGCGACCAGGTGGCCGTCCGCGCCGGCGAGGAGCCGACGACCGGCTTCCGCGGCTACACCCTCTCGCTCGTCGTCTCCCAGCCGAACATCGTCGACGCGTTCGTCGGGGCCGCCCTCGACGCCGGCGCCACGTCGCTGAAGCCGGCAAAGAAGGGGTTCTGGGGGTACGGCGGCGTCGTGCAGGCCCCGGACGGCGCGATCTGGAAGATCGCGACCTCGTCGAAGAAGGACAGCGGCCCGGCCACCCGGCAGATCGACGACATCGTGCTGCTGCTCGGGGTCGACGACGTCAAGGCGAGCAGGCAGTTCTACGTCGACCACGGCCTGGAGGTGGCGAAGAGCTTCGGCCGCAAGTACGTCGAGTTCGCCACCGACCCGACGAACGTCAAGCTGGCGCTCTACGGGCGCCGCGCGCTCGCCAAGGACGCCGGCGTCTCCCCGGAGGGAACCGGATCGCACCGTATCGTCGTCGGCAGCGACGCCGGACCCTTCACCGACCCGGACGGGTTCGCGTGGGAGACCGCTTGACGCCGCGACCGGTCAGACGCAGGCACGGTAGCCGCGATCGCGGCCCGACACAGAGGGAGAGACGATGAGCACGGCCACGAGGACGGACCAGCGGTCGCCTGAGTTCCACGCCGCCGACAGCCACGATCTGATCCGCGTGCACGGCGCGCGGGAGAACAACCTCAAGAACATCAGTCTCGAGCTGCCGAAACGGCGGCTCACGGTGTTCACCGGCGTCTCGGGCTCCGGGAAGAGCTCGCTGGTGTTCTCCACGATCGCCGCCGAGTCGCAGCGGATGATCAACGAGACCTACAGCTCCTTCGTGCAGGGCTTCATGCCGACCCTGGCACGACCGGACGTCGACGTGCTCGAGGGCCTGACGACCGCGATCATCGTCGACCAGGAACGGATGGGGTCGAACCCCCGTTCCACGGTCGGCACCGCCACCGACGCCAACGCGATGCTGCGCATCCTCTTCAGCCGGCTGGGGCAGCCGCACATCGGCTCGCCCCAGGCGTTCTCCTTCAACGTCGCCTCCGTCAGCGGCGCCGGCGCGATCACCACGGAGAAGGGCGGACGGGAGGTGAAGGAGCGTCGCAGCTTCAGCGTCACCGGCGGCATGTGTCTGCGCTGCGAGGGCCGGGGCAACGTCTCCGACTTCGACCTGACCGCGCTGTACGACGACAGCAAGTCGCTCAACGACGGCGCGCTGACGATCCCCGGCTACAGCATGGACGGCTGGTACGGCCGCATCTACCGTGGCTGCGGCTTCTTCGACCCCGACAGGCCGATCTCGAAGTTCACGAAGAAGCAGTTGAACGACCTGCTGTACAAGGAGCCGACGAAGGTCAAGGTCGACGGCGTCAACGTGACCTTCGAGGGCCTGATCCCGAAGATCCAGAAGTCGTTCCTGTCCAAGGACCGCGAGGCGATGCAGCCGCACATCCGGGCATTCGTCGACCGCGCGATCACCTTCCAGACCTGCCCCGACTGCGACGGCACCCGGCTCAGCGAGGGGGCTCGATCCTCGAAGATCGAGGGCAAGAACATCGCCGACGCCTGCGCGATGCAGATCAGCGATCTGGCCGACTGGGTCCGGGGTCTCGACGAACCGTCGGTAGCGCCGCTGCTGGCCGCGCTGCGGCACCTGCTCGACTCGTTCGCCGATATCGGGTTGGGGTATCTCTCACTCGACCGACCGGCCGGCACGCTTTCGGGCGGCGAGGCGCAGCGCACCAAGATGATCCGCCATCTCGGCTCGTCCCTCACCGACGTCACCTATGTCTTCGACGAGCCGACCATCGGCCTGCACCCGCACGACATCCAGAGGATGAACGCCCTGCTGCTGCAGCTGCGGGACAAGGGCAACACGGTGCTCGTCGTGGAGCACAAGCCGGAGGCCATCGCGATCGCCGACCACGTCGTCGACCTCGGGCCCGGCGCCGGTACGGCGGGCGGCAGCGTCTGCTTCGAGGGCTCAGTGGAGGGGCTGCGGGGGAGTGACACCACAACCGGCCGCCACCTCGACGACCGGGCGTCGGTAAAGGAGTCGGTGCGTTCCTCCTCCGGTGCGCTGGAGATCCGCGGCGCGACGTCGCACAACCTCCAGGGCGTGGACGTCGACATACCGCTCGGGGTGCTCTGCGTGGTCACGGGTGTCGCGGGCTCCGGCAAGAGCTCACTGATCGACGGCTCGGTGTCCGGACGGGACGGCGTGGTCTCGATCGACCAGGGCGCGATCAAGGGCTCCCGGCGTAGCAACCCGGCCACCTACACCGGGCTGCTCGATCCGATCCGCAAGGCCTTCGCGAAGGCCAATGGCGTGAAGCCGGCGCTCTTCAGCTCCAACTCCGAGGGCGCCTGCCCCACCTGCAACGGCGCGGGCGTCATCTACACCGACCTGGGCGTCATGGCCACCGTCGAATCCCCGTGCGAGGAGTGCGAGGGGAAGCGGTTCCAGGCGTCGGTGCTCGAGTACACGCTGGGCGGCCGGAACATCGCCGAGGTGCTCGCGATGCCGGTGGCCGAGGCGGAGGAGTTCTTCGGTGCAGGCGAGGCCAAGATTGCCGCCGCGCACAAGATCCTGCAACGGCTCGCCGACGTCGGGCTCGGCTACCTCAGCCTCGGCCAGCCGCTCACCACGCTGTCCGGCGGCGAGCGGCAGCGACTCAAGCTCGCCACCGCCATGGCCGAGAAGGGCGAGGTCTACATCCTCGACGAGCCGACCACCGGTCTGCACCTCGCCGACGTCGAGAACCTGCTCGGCCTGCTGGACCGCCTCGTCGATTCCGGCAAGTCGGTGATCGTCATCGAGCACCACCAGGCGGTGATGGCGCACGCCGACTGGCTCATCGATCTCGGCCCGGGCGCCGGCCACGACGGCGGACGGATCGTCTTCGAGGGCACGCCCGCCGATCTGGTCGCCGCCCGCTCCACCCTCACGGGCGAGCACCTCGCGGCCTACGTCGACGCCTGACCTTCCGCACACAACCAGGCGGTCCGCGGTAGGTCGTTGGGCCTGGGGTCATCACTCACTGTGACGACCCCAGGCCCAACTTCGTCTGATGCCCTCAACCGAGGTTAATTTCATAAGTAAAGTTATCGGCATTTCAGCCGAACTCGGTGCAACCACCGAAACGACCGCACAGACGGATCCGTTCCATTCCGGCCGAAGCCACGGCAGCGACCGTCCACGCCGGTGAGATCAGGGGGCGAGCGCCGCATTGTGGGCGGTCAACAGCGCGCCGAGCAGGTAGTGCCCGTCCGCGGAGTCGAGCGGGATCAGCCCGCCGACGGCCTCGACCGCAGGATGGGCCGTCGTGGCGGGGGAGTCGGCGAGCATCCACGACAGCGTGTTCTCGTCGTGACGCGGCCGGTACTGCACGCCGTCGACCCGGGGATTGGCGGCCAGGATCGCCGCCGCCCACCGCCGGGTGTGCAGGTAGCCGGACGGGTCGCACTTCGTCAGCCACACCCCTGCGTTGATGCGGGCCGCGCCGGTTCCGGTCAGGTCCACCACCCGCAGCGGGCGGGTGGTGCGCAGCTCGCTCAGGACGCGGCCGCTGACCTGGGCGCGCGGGATCAGGCGGGGGGACTGGTCCACCGGCAGGTTGCGGCACAGCGTCTCGGCCACCGCCGCGGCCGGGCTGTCGCCGATGTACAGGTACGCGTAGGAGCCGTCCATGCTGTCGAAACGGCCGCCGGCCCGCACCCGGGGACGGGGCGTCGGGTTCAGGTCCGCGGCGCCCCGGGTGGCGCTGTGGATGCGCCACACCGAGGTACCGGCCGGGACGGTGGTGAGCAGGGCAGCGGGCAGCGCCGCGGGTGGATCCGGGTAGTCCACCGGCCGCTCAGTCCTGCGTCAGGTCGTCGGCCATGTCCTGCAGGTCCTGCTCGTGCCCGCCGGCGACGGCGAGTTCGGCAGGGGAGCGCGGGTCGTCCGCGAACGCGGTCCGGTTCAGCCACCACGACGCCACGCCCCACGGATCGTTCCTGACGCCCAGCCTCTGGTTGATGTCGGCGACGATCGGCCGCACCTCGCGCCTGTCCGCGTCGAACTGGAAGGCGGGGTAGAGCTTCTGGCCGGACGCAGGCAGGGCGATGACAGTGCCCGCCGCGGCCAGACGGCTCGCCGTGTTGCGGCTGCTCGGCGCCTTGCCGAGGACCCGGCTGACCGCGGTGGAGTCGAGCATCTCGTGCTCGTCGACGATCGAGTTGAGGGCCGAGGTGACGATCCGGGTGCGGGCCACCGCGGCGGCGGCGGGGTTGGTGACGGCCCGCTCGTGCTGCAACGCCAGGGCCGGGCTCATGGCGAGCAGCGCCGTCACGTCGTCGCGGACCGGACGCAGGTTCGGCCGGCGGGAGATCTCCGCGGCGAGCAGGTCCACGAGGTCCTCGTCGGACAGGGCGTGGATCGAGTCGCGTGCGCGGTCACGGTCGACGAGCATGGACACCACCTCCAGTAGTGCCACAAGTGTACCGCGTACCAGCTGTGTCAGTTCCTCTCATGTCTGAGCATCCACATAGAGTGCGCCCAATCAAGATCAACAACGGAGGTAGGCGAAGTGAGCTCCACCATGTACTCGACGCCGTCGGGATCGGTCACTGAACAGTGGGAACGCATTGCGAGGTGACTACTGACGAACCTCGACTCGCTGTCGATCGCCGGCGCCGACGCGGCGGCGATCGACAGCGCACAGCAGGCCACCGGGGTGAACTGGCCCGCCGAACTCACCACACTCTTCGAGCACCTCAACGGATTCCCGCCCGCCGCTCACGTCGCGCTGCTGCCCATGCACGAGATGTTCAGCCTGGATCGTGCCGTCGAGGAGCGGGCGATGGAACTCGACATCTGGGGCGAGTTCGACGAGGAGATGGGCGCCCCGGACCCCGACGCCGCCGCGGGCGACACGGCCGGAACGTACATCCCCGCGTTCGTCCCGTTTGCCGGAGCCGACGGCTACCTGCTGGTCGTGGACGCCCGTCCCGGGCCGCTGCACGGATGCGTCACCGAGTTCGAGAAGGTCGACACAGACAGTGCGGGTCCCCGCTGGGTCTCCATCAGCGCGATGCTCACGGACCTGGCCGACAGCATCGAGACCGGCGCCGAGTTCGACATGGGGTGGACGCCGGTGGTGGCGGACGGACGACTCGAATGGCGCAGCCGGACCTGACCTGCCCGCCTGTGCGGCCGTCAGGGGAGAGGCGCCGGTCGGCCACCCGACGGCCGCGGAGCCGGAGCGAAGGGGAGGACGGTCTGGCCGGTCGGCTGAACGACGAGGGGTATCGCCGAGGCGAGCAGGCCCCGGAGCCGGCGTGGGCGGGACTGGGGACAAGGCCCGAGGGTTTGCGTGGCGCCGGTCGGCGAGCGAGCCGACGCGTGATCACGTAAACTATTGGAGTGCACCATGTTTCATGGATAACAGTGATTATCCATGAAACATGGTTGGGGCGGGGTCGCACCCTCGGTCGAGGAGGGTCGCCGGCACTGCCGCCGCTCCGTGGGTCCGGCGACGACGAAAACCACTCCGGCGGCAAGGCGTTCGCGTCGGGTCCGACGCCTCGGGTTCCTCGACGACCGAGCTGCGGTGACCCGAACCTTGATCGACGACGCCTCGCGCGGACGCCTGCCGGCCCCGATCCGACTCCGGCCGATTGAGCCGCCAGGGGGGCCGGTCCGACCGGTGGCCGTCGCGCAGGAGTCCGTCCTGTATCCGTGATGCATTGCGCCCGAGGACCTCTCCGCGTACGCCGATCTGTTCCGATGCCCGGCACCGCCGCCCGGGGGCGTCCCGAAGAAGGAAAAATGACATAATGTACATTATCGGATCCGGATTACCGGGCGAGGTCAGCGGCCCGGTTCGGACTCTGCGGCTCCTCGGCATTCCTGACTCGAACTCCCGTGCGCGGCCGGTTCGCCGCGGCGTTCCGATTCTCCGCAGCGACATGTTCGGTGCGGAGAATCGGCCGCGACGTCATCGCGCGGCATCCGCGGCCGGTTCCCGATATGCAGCGGTTCGCCGATCCGAGGACCCTCGGATCGTTGGCCCCGATTCCGCGAAAACCTCGAATCCCTTGGAGTCGCAGGTTTTCGGGTTTCCGGATCGCTCCCCGGCCTTCCCGGCCCCCACCCCAATACGTCACTGTGACGAAAGAATCCCGGACGGCGGGCTGCATTCCGTCGCCCGGCCGATCCGAATCACGAGCCGAACGGCTCGGAAGGCAAAACTATGCATCGCTCAGTATCTGCCGCTAGCCTCGACGGCGACGGCACCCCGCGTGCTGTGGGCCGATGACTCCCTCCATCCCGGCTGAAGAGCCTGTGAACCCCAACAAGGAGAACGCGACATGACCGTCAACCTGTCCCGCATCAAGATCTCGCGCGGCGAGCTGTCCTTCTTCGAGGCGATGCCCGAAGCCGGCACGGACGTCAAGGGCACCGTCGTGATGGTCCCCGGCTTCACCGGCTCCCGGGAGGACTTCCTCCCGATGGCGCCGTTCGTCACCGCCGCCGGCTACCGGCTGATCTCGTACTCGCAGCTCGGCCAGTACGACTCCGACGGCCCGGACGGCCGCGACGCGGTCGGCGAGTACACGATCGCCAAGTTCGCCGCGGACCTCGCCGAGGTGATCGACAAGGTTGCGCCCGGCGAGAAGGTCCACCTTGTCGGCCACAGCTTCGGCGGCCTCGTCACCCGGGCCGCCGTACTGAACGACCCGGCGCGCTTCCTGGACTACGTGATCCTCGACTCGCCGCCGAGTGGTCAGAACCTGGGCGGCGCCATGGACATGGGCCCGATCCCGGAGCTGCTGTGGGCTGGCGGCAACGAGGCCTTGTGGCAGGCCATGTTCGGCGCCTTCGAGGACATCTTCCCGGCGCCGGTCAAGGAGTTCCTGCACAACCGGATCATGGTGACCAAGACCGCGAACATCGCCGGGATCGCCCTCACCATGGGCACCGAGCCGGACCGCGTCGAGGGGCTGGCCGCGACCGGCGTGCCGATCCTGGTCGTCGCCGGCGAGCACGACGTCATTCCGGTGGACATCCAGGCCGACGCCGCGGCACGACTCGGCGTGAAGTTCGAGATCATCGCGGGCGCCGCCCACACCCCGAACGAGGAGAAGCCCGAGGAGCTGACGAAGGTGCTCGTCGACTTCTGGGCCGGGACTGCCTGACGCTGGGCTCACGCCATCACCGGGCGCCCCGGGGTCACCGCCGGGGCGCCCCGGCCGCGGTGACCCCAGGGCGCGCCTCCCCCGGTCCCCTGGTCCGGCGCAACGGTGACGAAACTTTCTCGGCCGCGGGATGTCGAGAACCGGCGTGTGGCTCCGTCCCAGTAGCGAATACGACCACAATGGGTCGTACCGCACCTAGGAGAATCACGATGGCCAAGTACTTGTTGCTCAAGCACTACCGCGGCGCCCCGGCGGCGGTCAACGACGTACCCATGGACCAGTGGACGCCGGAGGAGATCTCCGACCACGTGCAGTACATGCAGGACTTCGCGGGCCGGCTCGAGGCGACCGGCGAGTTCGTCGACGGTCAGGCGCTCGCCCCCGAAGGGACGTTCGTCCGGTACGACGGCGAGGGTCGCCCGCCGGTCACCGACGGCCCGTTCGCCGAGACCAAGGACCTCATCGCCGGCTGGATGGTGATCGACGTCGACAGCTACGATCGCGCCCTCGAGCTGGCCGGAGAGCTGTCGGCCGCCCCGGGGGCAGGCGGGAAGCCGATCCACGAGTGGCTCGAGCTGCGCCCGTTCCTGACCGCGCCGCCCACCATCACGGAGTGACCTCCTCAGGTGAATGAGGTCCTGCTCCGGAGCCTCACGCCGAGCGTGCTCGGCATCCTCGTCCGCCGCGGAGCCGACTTCGCGGCGGCCGAGGACGCCGTCCAGGACGCGCTGGTCGAGGCGGTCCGCGCCTGGCCGGCCGACCCGCCGCGGGATCCGAAGGGCTGGCTGGTCACCGTCGCCTGGCGCAAGTTCCTCGACGCGACCCGGGCGAACGCGGCCCGCCGTCGGCGTGAGGACCTCGTCGGCGAGGAGCCGGCGTCCGGTCCCGCGCCCGCGGTGGACGACACGCTGCAGCTCTACTTCCTGTGCGCCCACCCGTCGCTGACGCCGGCCTCCGCGGTCGCGCTCACGCTGCGCGCCGTCGGCGGGCTGACCACCCGGCAGATCGCCCAGGCCTACCTGGTCCCGGAGGCGACCATGGCGCAGCGCATCAGCCGGGCCAAGCGCACCGTGTCCGGTGTGCGGTTCGACCAACCCGGCGACGTCGCCACCGTGCTGCGCGTCCTGTACCTGGTCTTCAACGAGGGCTACTCCGGCGACGTCGACCTCGCCGCAGAGGCCATCCGGCTCGCCCGGCAGCTCGCGGCCGCGATCGACCACCCCGAGGTGGCGGGGCTGCTCGCCCTGATGCTGCTCCACCACGCCCGGCGCGCCGCCCGGACCGCGCCCGACGGCGCCCTGGTGCCGCTCGCCGAGCAGGACCGCGGCCTCTGGGACACCCGCCTGATCGCCGAGGGCGTCGAGATCCTGCAGGCGGCCCTGGCCCGCGACCGGCTCGGCGAGTTCCAGGCCCAGGCCGCCATCGCGGCGCTCCACGCCGACGCGCGCACCGCCGCGGAGACCGACTGGGTGCAGATCGTCGAGTGGTACGACGAGCTGGTGCGACTGACCGGCAGCCCCATCGCCCGGCTCAACCGTGCCGTGGCCGTGGGCGAGGCCGACGGCGCCCGAGCCGGCCTGGCGGCGCTCGCGGCGCTGGACGACTCACTGCCGCGCCACGCCGCGGTGGCGGCGTACCTCCGCGAGCGGGACGGAGACCTGGCCGCGGCGGCAGGCCTCTACGCCGAGGCGGCCCGGCAGGCGACGAACCTCCCCGAGCGCGACCACCTCGTGCGGCAGGCCGCACGGCTCAATGCCCGCCCGGGCCGTTGACCGGGAGCCCCTGGGCCGCGCCCTACTCCCCTGTTCCGCCTCCCCGAGCGGTCCCTCACCGGACCTCGGCACCCACCCGACCCGTCCGTCGAGGTGGTTGTGAACTGGGGTTTCGGGCATCGGCCCGGTAGGCATGGTTTGCCGATATCCCACAGATTATGCAATTACACATGCCGGATCGGACCCAAGGCGATCCGATCCGTGGGCACCGCTGGTTGACCTGCTTGACTTGACCTACTTGACCATGGACGATGGTGTCATGAGCAGCCCACTGACCGACGTCATGGCAGCGGAGATCGCGGCCAGCGGCATCGACGAGACCGAACTGAACCAGGCCGACGTGCAGTACGTCGAGCACCGGATCCGCGACGTGCTCTCCGGACTCAAGGCCCGGCGCGTCTGGGAGAACCACATCGGCCCGATCCTCACCCACAAGCAGACCCTCGAGGTGACGGGCTGGACCAAGCAGGCGCTGAGCCAGGCGGTCCGCGACCGCCGGGTGCTGCGTCTCGAGGCCGAGGACGGGACCGCCGGCTACTCGGTCACCGGATTCGACGACGCCGCCCCGGCCAAGCCGATCCCGGGGATCAAGGAGGTGCTGCGCGCGTGGTCGCACGCCGACCCGCAGGGCTGGACCGTCGCGTCGTGGCTGATGACCGAGCAGCCCGAACTGGGCGGCCGGACCCCGCGAGAGTCGCTCCTCGGCGGCGACGCGACCACCGTGGTCGCCCTCGCCCGTCAGGCCGCTGATCGGCTGGCCGCGTGAGCGCTCCCCGCGCCACGTCCCACCTGTCCACCCCGCCTCCCCCGGACCTGCTGCGTGACCGGTTCCCGGCCGCCACGGTCCGGGCGGGCACCCGGCTGCACCGCACCCACGGCTCCGCGTTCAGCCCGTGGTGGTTCGGCAGCCGCGGACACGGCCGGTTCGACCTCGCCGAGCCGTACGGCACCTGCTACACCGCCGAATCCGAGCAGATCACCCTGCTCGAGACCTGGGGCGGTATCCGGGTGGTCCCGAGCACCGAACTGCGCGGCCGGGCACTGTCCCAGCTCGAGCTGTCCGCCGACCGGCGGATCGCCGACCTGACCTCGAACCTCGCGGTGCAGTTCGGGGTGACCGCGGAGATCTTCACCACCGTCGACTACCCGCTCACCCAGCTGTGGGCGGCCGCGTTACGCGAGGCCGGGTACGCGGGCGTCCGCTACTGGGCCCGGCACGACCTCACCCACACCCACGCGTGCGTCGCGCTGTTCGACGCCGGCGGCGACCGTACCGACGCGCCCGGCACCGGCGACTACACCGTCGTGCGCACCGACAAGCTCGCCGACCGCGGCGAGGTGTTCGAGGAACTGCGCAAGCGGTCCGGGATCACGGTCCTGGCGATACCCCACTCGCTGTGAGGCCGGTCGCCGAGTCCCCCACGCGCCGAGCGACTTCCGCCGCCGTACCCGTCGAGGGGGCCGATCGAGGCACCCTCCCCCGTCCCGGGCGCCGTCGCCACCACCCGGGGAGCGCCGGGCCGCCCCGTTCGGGGCGGCCCGGAACGGGAGAACCGCTGTGGGCGAGCCGGATTGGTGGGCGACCACCGGGTAGGCAAAAGTGCCGATAAGTTGGATTATGACATTATTACCACAGTGCGGGACGCCGGTTCCGTCGTTGCCGGGCCGCACCGCGCTCGTCAAATACGTTCCTGACCAGTGCATTCGGCGCGAATCTCGCGCCGCCGCACGGTGGGCCGGGGGCGATCGAAGGTTCACCGCCCCCGGCGCCGGTTGCCACTCCCCTACCCCACCGCCGCGATCGGCCTCCACAGAGACGCACAACCCTTGGCTCCGTCCTGTTTCCGGGCCGCAGACCGCGGAGCGGCGCTCGTGATCCACTAGTTTCGAACCATGGACACGGTTTCGCTGCTCCTGAACTCGCCTCGTGGCCGGTTCTTCTGCGCCGACGTCGGCTACGCGTGCAGCGACGACGAGCGTGCCTCCCACTATCGGCGGCCCCAGACGCCGGACGACGCACTCGAGGTGCTCGAAGACGTCGACGTCCGCGCGATTGCCCGGTTGTCGGAGATCGACCTGCTCGACGCCCTGGCCCTGGCCACGGACTTCGCGCGGTACTGGCAGCCGCCGGACGAGGAGGACCGGATGTTCGCCTGCCCGGAGATCGTCGCGGCCCTGCGGCCGATCGCCCGGGCCGTCCTGGCGACACCCCACGCCAGGTGGTGGAACGAGGCGGTCGACCTCGCGGGCCAGCGGTACGTGGAGAAGTTCCATCCCCGCTGGGGCTGGTCGGAGTTGCCCCTGCACATCCATCGCGCGGCCGGCCACCTGGAGCGGTGGCGTGCGGACGCGCTGGCCACCGAACGCCGGTTCCGGGAGGACCAGGCCGCCGATCCGGACCGGCGAGTCAGCGGCGAATGGTGGTCCACGCCGGTGGTCGCCGGAACGACCGACACCAGCCGGACGCGGGAGGGGCTCGGCGCCGTCGAGCTGCTGCTCGAGGAGGACGACAACTCGGACGGCGCACAGGCCCGCGTCTGGCCGGTCCGGGTCCACGGGACGCCTCGCGTATACGAGATCACCGATCCGTCGGACTGGGCACACCTGGTGGACGCGTACCCCTTTCCCGTGCCGGCGTCGCGTCGCTCCGACTGGTATGCCACCACCGGGGAGCACCATGACTGGTTCATTCCGGACTGGGCCGCGGTGGCGGCCGACTACGACGCTGTCCACCTCACCGTCGTCGGCTACCTCACCACGCCGGGGATCGCGATCCCCCTGGCCGCCCACCCCGGCGCCACCGTGCTCGCCGGCTGGAATCCCGATGCCGCCATCTGGCTGCGCAACGACTTCCTCACCATCGACGACGACCCCACCGACTGGCATCGGTACCGGGACGGTCCGTGGGAGCCCGCCTGACCCATTGACACACAGCTTAGCCTCACCTAATCTCCTCTCGTGTGCCAGTCCCCGAGCGAGGAGCCCAGCCAGTGATCGACGTCCTGATCGAGAACGCCCTCGCCCGCAATGCGGTGCGCCTGGTGACGCAGTCGCCCGACGGCTTCGACGAGTACCACCTCGATCGCGCGGGCGACTCCGCCCGGGTCGAGCCGCCAATTGCCGTCCACGTGCGCCCCGACGGCCGGTTCTCGCGCGCCGAGGGCGGGTCCGGCCTGCTGAGCATCGGCCAGGTGGCGACCCTCTGCGGGCTCTGACACCCGCCTCCCGGTGACGCCACGCGCGCTGTCCACGCGCGGCAGACGGACCGCGGCGCCCTTGCGGGCCGCGACCACGCGGAGCATGATCCGATGAAGGCCGGTCGTCGCCCACGCCCCGGGGAAGCGGGGCCAACCGAACTGCGATGTGGAGTCGGGTATGGACACCCACTTTCAGCCAGATCACAGCGCGGCCTTCACCGTAGAACGACGCCGGATCACCGTCCGAGGGATCGTGCAGGGCGTCGGATTTCGGCCCTTCGTCGCCCGACTGGCCACCGAACTGGGGCTCGGGGGCCACTGCGGCAACGACGACGCCAGTGTCTTCGTCGAGGCCGAGGGCCCCGCGGCGCAGTTGGCGGAGTTCGCCCGCCGGATCCGGTCGGACGCGCCGCCGATGTCCGTCATCGTCGACGTCGCATCGGAATCGCTGCCGCCGCAAGGCGACCGCACGTTCCGGATCACCCCGAGCCGCCACGTCGCGGGGGCCCGCACGCTGGTCTCGCCGGACGTCGCCACCTGCGCGGACTGCCTCCGCGACCTCCGCGACCCCGCGAACCGGCGGTACCGGCACCCGTTCGTCAACTGCACCAACTGCGGCCCGCGGCTGACCGTGGTGACGGACCTGCCCTACGACCGCCCGAACACCACCCTGGCCTCGTTCCCGTTGTGTCCGCGCTGCCGGCGGGAGTACGACACACCGCAGGACCGGCGGTTCCATGCCCAACCCATCTCCTGCCACGACTGCGGGCCCCGGATATTCCTCGAGCGCAACGGCGTCCGGACCGACGGGGACGACGAGGTGCTCCACCGGGTGCACCGGGCGCTGACCGACGGCCTGATCGTCGCGGTCAAGGGGCTCGGGGGCTTTCACCTGGTGTGCGACGCGACCGACCCGGCCGCCGTGCGCCGCCTGCGCGAGCGTAAACACCGACCGGCCAAGCCGTTTGCGGTGATGGCGCCGGATCTCCGCCGGGCCGGCGAGATTGCCGAGGTCGACGAGGCGCGG
Source organism: Rhodococcus sp. P4_F5 (assembly GCF_056401315.1). Taxonomy (NCBI): domain Bacteria; kingdom Bacillati; phylum Actinomycetota; class Actinomycetes; order Mycobacteriales; family Nocardiaceae; genus Rhodococcus; species Rhodococcus sp. P4_F5. Next base: position 62,562 of record NZ_JBFUJP010000009.1, read on the forward strand.
GCGCGGCTGCTGGGGCTGCCCGCCCGGCCGATCGTGCTGCTGCGCAAGCGGGACTCGGACGCCGCGTCGGCGGAGCTGGCACCCGGCGTCGGGGACCTGGGGGTGATGCTGCCGTACACCCCGCTGCACCACCTGCTCTTCACCTCGGTGCCCGGCCGGCCCGACGACAGGGTCCCGACCCTGCTGGTGATGACATCCGGAAACACCAGCGGCGAGCCGCTCTGCTTCGAGAACGAGGACGCCCGGCGTCGCCTCGGCGCGGTCGCGGACCTGTTCCTGATGCACGACCGCGACATCGCCGTGCCCTGCGAGGACTCCGTCCTGGCGGTGTCGGAGGGACGGGAGGTGCCGATCCGGCGGTCCCGGGGGTTCGCTCCCCTGCCGGTCGCGTTGCCCGCGCCCGGCCCGGTGGTGCTGGCGGTGGGCGCCGAGGTGAAGAACACCTTCTGCCTGACCCGTCAGGACTTCGCGTTCTGCTCCGCGCATCTCGGCGACATGGGCACCCTGGAGAGCCGGCGGGCGTTCGAGCGGTCCGTCGACCAGCTGACCTCCCTGCACCGCGTCACCCCCGAGCTGGTGGTGGCGGACGACCATCCCGGCTACTCGACCCGGCAGTGGGCCGCCCGCTACAGCGACGCGACGGGGGTCGAGCTGTGCACGGTGCAGCATCACCACGCCCACATCGCCTCCCTGCTGGCCGAACACGGCCGCCTGGGCTCCCGGGTGCTGGGCATCGCCTACGACGGCACCGGGTACGGCTGCGACGCCACCGTGTGGGGCGGGGAGCTGCTGCTGGTCGGCCCCGACGTCCTCGACGCCGAGCGGGCCGGGCACCTGCAGCCGTTCTGGCTGCCCGGCGGCGACGCGGCGGTCCGCAACCCGGCCCGGGTGGCGCTGGCGCTGCTCCACGAGGCCGGGATCACCGAGATCGACGACCTGCCGTGCACGATCGCCCTGGACGCCGCGGAGCGCCGCCTGGTGCAGTCCCAGCTGGGCTCGGGGGCGGCGGCCGTCCGCACCACCAGCGTCGGCCGGCTCTTCGACGGCGTCGCGTCCCTGCTCGGGGTGCGCCACCGGGTGAGCTACGAGGCGCAGGCGGCCGTGGAACTCGAGGCCCGCGCGCGCTCGGCGACGTGCGCGTCGCCGCTGACGATGCCGGTCGACGACGGACAGCTCCTCCTCGGGCCGCTGCTCGACGGCCTCGTCGCCGGGGTCCGCGCCGGGGTGGCCGTCGCGCCGCTCGCCCTGGGCTTCCACCGCGCGCTGGCCGACGCGACCGCCGAACTGGTCGCCCGCACGGCGGAACTGACCGGCGTGGGCACCGTCGGCCTCACCGGCGGGGTGTTCCAGAACGCGCTGCTGCTGCAGATGCTGTGTACCGCCCTGCGGCGCAGGGGTTTCGAGGTGCTGACCCACGAGCGGGTGCCGGCCAACGACGGCGGGCTCTCCCTCGGCCAGGCGGTGCTCGGTACCGCGCTGCTCGCCCGTGCCGCGCGCCRCCCGGCGACGGACCGACGACGGATCGGAGCGATGCGATGACCGAGGCACCGGCGCAGACACCCCTGATCGACGAGGACCTCTCGCAGGACCTGGCGACGGCCGCCCTCGCCCTGGCCCGCAGGTTCAACGCCGGCGCCACGCTGTGGGTGGTCTCCCCACAGTGGGAGCCGCACGCCCACCACGTCGCGGTGGAGTTCGTCCACCCCGTGATCATGGGCAAGCGGGCGCTGCCGTCCGTCGCGCTGGTCGAACCGGACCCCGTCGCGCAGTGCCGGGTGGCCACCCGGCCGGGCGACGTGATCATCGCGGTCGCGTCGGCGGACCAGCCGCAGGTGCTGGACGTGATGCGGCGGGCACCCGCGTGGGGCGCGGACACCATCTGGATCGGCTCCGGGCCGCGGCCACCGGCGGGCGGCGCCGACCACACGCTGTGGGTGGACTCCGGCGACCCGATGGTCCCCGCGACGGGGCGGTTCGTGCTGATGTACCACCTGCTGTGGGAGTTGACGCACGTGTGCTTCGAGCACCCGGGGCTGCTGACCCCGGACGCCGCGGAGTGCACCGAGACCGGCTGCGTGACGTGCAGCGACGAGGGCCGGCTCGGCGAGGTGGTGCTGCCGCCCGCGACGGCGATGGACACCGCGCTCGTCCGCACCGCGACCGGGGACGAGTCGGTCGACGTGACCGTCCTCGGCGACGTCGCGCCCGGGGACCTGGTGCTGGTGCACGGCGGCGCGGCGATCAGCCGGGTCGCGACGGCGACGGAGGCGGCGCGGTGAGCGAGAAGGAGAACACCAACTTCCTGTACCCGTTCATCGACGCCGAGGAACGCGACGCCGGCGCGCTGCTGACGGACCTGGCGTCCTCGGCCCGGGGCAAGGCGGCCGAGAGCGCGCGCCTGCAGCGGGCCTCCCTCGACGAGTGGGGCGAGCAGGTGACGGCGGCGGGGACGCTGATGGCCGAACGGTTCGGGCAGGGCGGGCGCCTGTACACCTTCGGGAACGGCGGCAGCTCCACCGATGCCGCGACCCTGGCCTCCCTGTTCAGCCGCCCGGCGCTCGGCCGGCCGGTGGCGGCCTGGTCGCTGGCCGCGGACCAGGCGGTGGTGACCGCGCTCGGCAACGACGTCGGTTTCGAGCTGATCTTCTCCCGGCAGATCATCGCCCACGCGAGGTCCGTCGACATCGCGATCGCGCTGTCCACCTCCGGCAACTCCGACGACCTGATGACCGCCCTCGCGGAGGCGCGCAGGCGCGGACTGCTGACCGTCGGGTTCGCCGGGCACGACGGCGGCCGGATGGCCACCTCGGAGGACCTCGACTTCTGCTTCACCGTCCGCTCCCAGAGCATCCACCGCATCCAGGAGAGCCACGCCCTCGTCGGGTACCGGCTCTGGTCGGCCGTGCAGGACCACATGGCACGGCCCACACCGCATCCCGCGACGTCGAGGACAGGCGAATCCAGATGAGCAGCACACCGGTCGGCGCCCAGCCCCCCACCTCCGCCGAGCGCGAGGGCCGGGTCCTCGACCGCATCGACGCGTTCCGCAAACGCCGCCCACGGCTGCTCGAGACGGTGGTGACGCTGGCGCACGGCGCCGGCGGCAAGTCGTCCGCCGCGCTGGTGGACTCGGTGTTCGTCGAGGCGTTCCGCAACCCGGAGCTCGAGCAGCTCGGCGACTCCGCGGTGATGGGGCTGCCCTCGGGTGAGCGTGTCGCGTTCTCCACCGACTCGTATGTGGTGCAGCCGCTGCAGTTCCCGGGCGGCTCGATCGGGAACCTGGCGGTGCACGGCACCGTCAACGACCTCGCGGTCTCGGGGGCCCGGCCGCGGTGGCTCTCCGCCGCGTTCGTGATCGAGGAGGGTTTCGAGATCTCGCTGCTGCGCACCATCGTCGCGGACATGCGGGACTCGGCCGCCGCCGCGGGGGTCGCCGTCGTCACCGGCGACACCAAGGTGGTCGGGAAGGGCGCGGCGGACGGGCTGTACATCTCGACCGCGGGGGTCGGCGTGGTGCCGGCCGGGCGGGTGCTGGCAGCGGACCTGGTCCGGCCCGGCGACCGGGTGGTGGTCTCCGGCACCATCGGCGAACACGGCATGGCGGTGATGCTGGCCCGCGGCGAGCTCGCCATCGAGGCGGACATCGCCTCGGACACCGCGCCGGTGAACGGCCTGGTGGAGGCGTTGCTGGCGGCCGCGCCGGGCACCCGGTGGATGCGCGACGCCACCCGGGGCGGCATCGGCACGGTGTGCAACGAGCTCGCGCAGTCCGCCGGCGTCGCGGTGGTGCTCGACGAGCAGGCCCTCCCGGTGCAGCCGCAGGTGCTCGGCGCCTGCGACCTGCTCGGGATCGACCCGCTCTACGTCGCGAACGAGGGCAAGTTCGTCGCCGTGGTGCCGGCGGAGGAGTCCGACGCCGCGGTCGCGGCGCTGCGCGGGCAGCCGCTCGGCGCGCAGGCCGCGGTGATCGGCGAGGTGATGGCGGACCCGCAGGGCATCGTGGCGCTGCGGACCGCGTTCGGCGGCAGCCGCATCGTCGACATGCTGGTCGGCGACCCGCTGCCGCGAATCTGTTGAGCCGCAGGACCCGCGAGGGAAGGAACACCGAGATGTGCTTGGGCATACCGGGACAGGTCGTCGAAATCGTCGACGCGCACGAACACCTGGCCAAGGTCGACGTCAACGGGATCCGCCGCATCATCAGCGTCCGGCTGCTGGCCGACGAGGGTCTTCTCGTCGGCGACTGGGTGCTGGTCCACGTCGGGTTCGCGATGTCGAAGATCGACGAGGCCGAGGCGCAGCTGACCCTCGACCAGGTCCAGAAGATGGGCGCCGACTACGTCAACGAGATCGACGCGTACAACTCCTCCGAAATCGCCTGACCGAGGCGTCCACGCAGAGCGAGGTAGCCCCATGAAGTTCGTAGACGAATTCCGCGACCCGGCCGCGGCCCGCGCGCTCGTGAAGTCGATCACCGAGCTCGCCGGCGACGACGAGTTCAAGTTCATGGAGGTGTGCGGCGGGCACACCCACACCATCTACCGGCACGGCATCGAACACCTGCTGCCCCCCTCCGTGGAACTGGTGCACGGCCCCGGCTGCCCGGTCTGCGTCATCCCCATGGGCCGGGTGGACGACGCGATGTCCCTGGCGCAGCGCCCGAACGTCATCTTCACCACGTTCGGCGACATGATGCGGGTGCCGGGGTCCGCGGGCAACCTGATCGAGGCGAAGGCACACGGCGCCGACGTCCGCTTCGTGTACTCGCCGCTCGACGCGCTCAAGGTCGCCGTGGACAACCCCGACAAGGAGGTGGTGTTCTTCGCCGTCGGCTTCGAGACCACCGCGCCGTCCACGGCGGTGACGCTGGTGCGGGCCCGCGCGCTCGGCGTGACGAACTTCAGCGTCTTCTGCAACCACGTGACGATCGTGCCGCCGATCAAGGCGATCCTGGAGTCCCCGGACCTGCGGCTGTCCGGCTTCCTCGGTCCCGGCCACGTCTCGACCGTGGTGGGCATCCGGCCGTACCGGTTCGTGCCCGAGGTGTACGGCAAGCCGATCGTGGTGGCCGGCTTCGAGCCCCTCGACATCCTGGCGTCGGTACACATGCTGCTGCAGCAGATCCGGGACGGCCGCTGCGAGGTCGAGAACCAGTACATCCGCGTGGTGCGCCCCGAGGGCAACCCGCAGGCGCTGAAGCTGATGGCCGAGACCTTCGAGCTGCGGCCGCATTTCGAGTGGCGCGGACTGGGCTTCATCTCCCAGAGCGCGCTGAAGGTGCACCCCGACTACGCCGAGTTCGACGCGGAGGAGAAGTTCTCGATGCCCGGGGTGCGGGTGGCCGACCCGAAGGCGTGTCAGTGCGGCGAGGTGCTCAAGGGCGTCATCAAGCCCTGGGAGTGCAAGGTGTTCGGGACCGCGTGCACCCCCGAGACCCCGATCGGCACGTGCATGGTCTCCCCGGAGGGCGCCTGCGCCGCCTACTACAACTTCGGCCGGCTGCACCGGGAGACCGCGCTGCTGGTGGGCCGCGGGTCGGAGGGCTGAGTGCCGAGCGAACCCGGCCACCGCCTCTTCGCCCGGTACGCGCACGCGCCCAACGCGCTCGGCTACTGCGGGCCCGCGGACGCGCGGGCGCTGGAGCTGGCCGCGTGCGGCCACGACGGAGCGGACGTCGATATGCCCGCGGTGGCAAGCCGGTTCAGCGGCGCGTGGCCCTACCAGCAGCTGATCGCCGAGCTGTCCGGGATCGGGGACCCGCTGGACGAGCGGGTGGTGCGCGCCTACTGGACCGGCAACGAGCTGACCGACCGGGTCGACCGCGACCGCTTCGGCCGGGAGCTGCTCGCCCGCTTCGCCTCCCGCGCCGGCCACTACTGGAAGCACCTGACCGACGAGCTGCTCCCCGAGGTCGCGCCGACGCACACCTTCCACGTGCTGGCGGTGTACCCGTGGTCGCGGCTGCTGGGATCCGGTATGCCGCAGCCCCTCCAGGTGCTCGACTCCTGCCGGATCACCTACGGGACGGTGACCGAGGTGCGCGAGGACGACGTGCTGGTGCGTGCGCGGCCGATCACCTACGACGGGGCCCTGCGACTCGGGGCCGAGCAGGACCGGCCGGCGCGGTACCGCGTCGGTTCCGGGGCGTTCGTGCCGGACCTGCGTGTCGGCGACCGGGTGGGAGTGCACTGGGACTTCGTGTGCGACCGGCTGGGTGCCGACGAGGCGCAGCGCCTGGAGCACTGGACGCGGTGGCAGCTGGAGCGCACCAACGCGCGGCTCACCGGCTCGTGACGAGAGCGTCGACCCACAGGCAGATCGTGGTCCGCAGCGACTCGTGCCGGTCGCCGAGTGAATTGCCGGGGGCTGGCATCCGCGCCCCGAAGGCGAAGTCGAACACCAGCCCCTCGAGCAGGCTGAGAAGGTCACGCGCAGCAACCGGAGGATCGGACGCGCCCAGGTCGTCCATCAGTGCCGTCGCCGCAGCGAACGAGAACAGGCACGACGCCAGACCCGATCGCAGCTCGTCGTCGTCTGCCGCGTCGGAGACCAGCGCATACCGCGCCAGCACGTCCCTGCGACGGTCCGTCAGCAGCGTCTCGAGCTGGTCGGCGATCAGGCTCCCCGCTTCGTCGATTGTCCACTTCGTCTGCGGCGGGACCGCCGAGACGGCCTCGTCGAAGTGCTCACGGGACCGGCGGGCCAGGTGGGCAATGGCGGCGGACACCAGTGCGTGACGGGTGCGGTAGTAGTACGACGTCGATCCCCGGGCCAGGCCGAGTCGCGCATCGACTCCCTGGTGCGTGAGCGCGTGGTTTCCGCCCTCGGCCGCGAGATCCAGCGCGGCCTCGCAGATGAGGTCTCGACGTGAGCGACGGTGAGCCATGTCTCCATCATCTCAGTACTCTACGATGCTAGAGTTTTGGCATGCGCTGGACCCGTAGGACGTCACCGTCAAGTCGTTCGCTCCATGTCGATGCCGCCGTGTTCGACACGGCCGCAGCAGAACTGGGATTCGCCCTCGACGACGCGCAACGCCGGGCCGCAGCAGCCCTCGTGGCCGACGATCAGAATCTGTACCTCTGGGGCCCCGTCGGCCGGGGCAAGAGCTAGCTGATGGCGACGTACTTCGCCGCACTGCCGACCGATCGGAAGATGCGGGTTCACTTCCACGAGTTCTTTCGCGACCTGCACCTGGCCATCCGAACCCACGGCAACGACCTTGCTGCAGCCCTGGACGAACTCCTGCGCGGCGTGGATCTCGTGTGTTTCGACGAGTTCCACGTCCACGACCCCGCGGACGGCAAATTCATCGCTCGACTGCTGCCCGCCCTTCTCGACCGGAGGATTCGGGTGATCCTCACCTCGAACTACCCTCCCCACTCCCTGCTACCCAACCCGCTGTTCCACGACGACTTCGTACCCACCATCGACCTGATCGAGCGGTCCCTGACGATCGTCACCGTCGACGGACCCGTCGACTACCGCACCATCTCCGACCACGAGGCGGGTTTCGCTGCCGGATCCTGGGTCAGCCCCAGCACAGCAGAACAACAAGCGCGCCTCGGGCTTCGCTCGCCGAGTCCGGAGGAACACCGGGCGCTCACCCCGGCCGGGCATCCCATCCACGTCCGACGCGCGACGGATCACTGCCTCTGGATCGACTTCACCGACCTGTGCGAGGGCACCACCGCCCCCGTCGACTACCTCGCACTCACCCGACAGTTCCGCAACTGGGTCGTCAGCGACGTCCCAGACCTCCGAGTGATGGGACGCGAACCCGCCCAACGCTTCGCCAACGTCGTCGACGTGCTGTACGACCGCGACATCACCACCGTTTTCCTCGCGACCATGCCGCTGGACACACTCACCGACAGCGCACAGCTTCCCGTCGACATCGAACGAGTCAAGAGCAGGCTCGGCCAACTCGGCCGAATCGAACTCGATGTGGCCGAGCGATAGTTGGCCTTGACCGGCATCGTCTCGAACCCACGCCAACCGGCAACTCGGATCTCCGAGCGGCCTAGGCGAGCGGCTTCGGTAACGAAAGCCATCTCATCCCGCGATAGCTGGCGGAGGGCATAGTTCCGCCGTCCACATCTCGCACGGTCCCGGCCGGGACAACAGATCAAGGGGTTGATCGTGAATACACGTAGGTCGAAGCAACTGCTCGCCGCGACAGCCATTTCCACGGCAGTGCTCGCATGTGCAGCGGCGCCTGCAGCAGCCGCATCGAGCTCTGATCCGTTGGTACCGATCACCGCGTCCGCGGGGAGCGCCTCCGCCGGCGGCAGTGGCGCGCCGGAGGGGCTGACCGCCGACGCCCTCATCGCCGCCCGCAACGCGGGACTCCCGATCTACKAGACCGGTCGAGTCGTGATCGTCTCTGCGACCAAGATGGGCGCGATCCATGCGACCGAGTACCGACGCGTGCACGACGTCGATGCCCTGGACTCGCCGACAACGAAGTTCGTTGTGGTCGGCGCCGCCGCGCCGGACAACTTCTACGTCGTGCACGGGTACGACAACCGTGACTCCATCGTGGTCAACATGCGCCCGAGTGGAGACCCCCTGTGGGGAGGTTTCTCATACGACACGACGCCGCAGTCATGGTGGAACAGCCCGCTTGTCCAGCTTCCAGGTGGCGGCCCCGACGTGGGCGTGGCGTTCGTTCGCTAGCGAACCCCATTCCAGGCTGTCCGGGCGCACGACAGCGCATCCAGTACAGGCCGTCATCGGCACTCGCCGGGTTAGGCTGCTGCACATGTTCCAGGACTCGCGAGGCATTGCGGATATCCTCGCCGTCCTGGTGACGTGGGCGACCGTCGCCTTCATCGCCGCCACACTCCCGCCCACCGGCGATAACAACGTCCTGCTGGTGGGACTCCTCGCCACCGTCGTGGCCGTTGCGGCCCTCGTGCTCCTGGGCCGCGCCGACGACCCGACGTGCGGGCAATGCCGCACTGCGCGAGGTCCGACCGCCGAGGAGCGACGRCTCCGCGGTTCGTTCCGCCGCCACAGCCATCCCGACACCGCGGGCCGTCCGCGGCCACGGGCACCCGGCCCCGTCGCGGGGGCCGCGCTTTCTGCCGCGTTCTGACCGGTCCCCGCCTCCTCGCGCTTCCACCACACCACGAGGAACTCCGGGAGAACCCATGCTCGACCACTCACATCGCGACGACCATCTCCTGGTGGTCCGCGACGCCGAGCGACGCTTCGGCGAGCTGACCGCATTCGAACGAGTCAGTTTCGGTGTCGCAGCGGGCAACTGCTGCGCGATCGTCGGCGAGAACGGAGCCGGCAAGTCCACCCTGCTGCGGTGCGTGATCGGTGCCGACCGACTCGACGCCGGACGGATCACGATCGGCGGGACCGACGTCGACGAATCCTCACCCCGGTTCAGGGCCACCGTCGCCGCGGTGGTCGGCGACGTCGCCACCTTCGCCCACCTGACCGCGCACGAACACCTGCAACTCATCGCGACGGCACACGGGCTACCGGACCCGTACGCGATCGCGACCACGACCCTGTCCGACGTGGGTCTGTCCGGTGCTGCGGATCAGCTTCCGGTGACCCTGTCGAGCGGACAGCGACGTCGGCTCGCACTCGCCTCCGCCTTCGTCCGTCCCCGCCGACTGCTGGTCCTCGACGAGCCCGAACAGCACCTCGACAGCGCGGGCCGCAGCTGGCTGGCGTCGGCTGTGGAGGCGGAGAAGCGGGCGGGCACTGCGGTGTTGCTGGTCTCCCACGATTCCGACCTCGTCGCCGCCGTCGCCGACCACGTCGTGGAGGCCGGGGCATGGCACTGACCGACACCAGCGAGGCGGTCCCGTCGGCACGCGACATGCGGGCATTGCGGCGGGGTTTCGCACGGAAGCACGCACCGCGCGCCGAACGGGTCGGAACGACGCTGATGGTCGCTCTCGGCGCCTACGTCGCGGGCGGGTCCCTGTGGTGGCTTGCCCACCGACCGGCGACCGTCCTGTCCGGCTCGGCACTGTTCGCGGCGGGACCCGGCTGGAGCACCACGTGGACCTGGTCTCTCGGCGCCCTCGCGATCGCGGCGGGCCTGGCGGCAGCCAGGGCATTCGGCCCCGTCACGACCTCGCCGGAAGCCGCGGCCTGGTTGCTGTCGACCCCCGTGGACCGTGGCGAGCTGCTGCGCCCGCGCCTGGTGCTGCGACTTGGGCTCGGTGCTGCAGCCGGCCTGATTGTCGGACGGTTGGCCGCGTTCGCCGGCGCGGTGACCGGGTGGGTCCCGGTGACGGGGCTCGGCGCCGCCGCGGGTGTCGGTGTCGTGGCGGTGGCCGCTCTCGCGCAGTGCGGACTGCTCCCGGTTCGCGTCATTACGATCGCGCGGTGGGTGTTCGCTGCAGTGGGGACCGGTCTGGGGGTGGCGGCAACGATGGGCGCCGCGGCCCCCGTCGTCAATTCGTGGTGGCCGGTGCTGGTCGGCGCGGTGTGCGCCGGAGCCGCCGCGACGATCTCCGTACTCTCGTGTGGGCGTATCGGCCGGGCCGATCTGGCTGCCGGCGCGGACCTCACGGTCGGCGCCAGTGTCTCGGTGACGACGCTCGATGTCGCTGCCCTGGCGGGGATTCTCGACGCCAGGGCCTGGCGGCGTGTCGGCAGGCGTCGGTCGCAGCACCTGCCCCCGGGTCGTGCCCGCGCGTTGATCCGGGCCGACCTGCTGCGGCATCTCCGCCGGCCGTCGTCGTTCGCGATCGCCGCCGCCGCGATCGGGCTGGTCTGGGCGGTCGCCGCCGTCGGGACCGCGTTGGGTGTGGCACTGGCGCAGCTCGGGGCGGCGTCAGTCGTGGCTCTGGTGTTCAGCTCCGGGCTCCGCGAGCTGTGCACGAACGACGAGCTGCGGATGATGCTGGGCGTGGGTGACCGCCCATTGCGTCTCGCCCTGGTCGCCGTTCCGCTGGGCGCAATCGTCTGCGTCGCTGTGCTGACTGCCCCGGCGGTCCACACCCAGCTGCCCATTCTGCTGATCGCCTCGGCCGGAGCGCTTCTCTCGGCCTATCGACTGCGAACGAGACCCTGGACCGCCTACGACGGCCTCATCCTGGAGACCGGGTTCGGGCAGGTACCCGTCGACATGGTCCGGCGACTGATGCGGGGACCGGATGTCCTGATCGTGACGGCCGTGCTGCTGACCGCAGCGGTGGCGTGATGGTGCGGCGTGATGCCACCATCCGCTCAGCCCAGGGACTGCGACCAACTGACCGATGCGAACAGCTCCGTCATGGTCTCCTCGACGCTCTTCCGACTCCGAGGCTCCCAACGCCATACCGAATAGAGTTCAGCCGCCGAGCGATTGACCTGAACCTCCCGCGAGTCGAATCCGTCCTCGGCATACAGCGGTCCGCCCGGAGCGACCTGGCCTGCGCAGAGTGCCGGGTGCAGCAGCCCGTCCGTCACGCGGGACGCCAGGACCCGCACCCGCACGTTCATCGCGGCCTCCGACTCGTATGGCGGGGCGGCTCGTGTTCGAACCGGCGGGTTCGTAACGTGCCGTAGGAGACCGTGGTGATCGGCTCGTGGGCTTCCTGCCACTCGACCGGCCGGAGGGTTGGCTCAAAGAGGGTTCTGCCTCACCACGGTCTCTGTCCGCAGCCTGGCTCAACACAGGAACGTCACTGGACCTTGGTGACCGGAAGTCTGAATGCCGGCCGCGGATACCCCCATCCACTCGGCACGGAGGTACGGATCGGTGATCGCGATCGGAATCGACCCGCACAAGTCCACCCACACCGCGACCGCGGTCGACTCAACAACGAACACCGATCTCGGATCGATCCGGATCTACGCGTCGTTCGACGACTACGCCCAGCTGATGACCTGGTCGAAACAGTGGCCGGACCGTATCTGGGCCGTGGAGAACGCCTCCGGCCTCGGGCACCACCTCACCCAATGGCCCGCAGCCGCGTGTGTCACGTTCAGCCAGGGCGACTTCCGGCCGGTCGCCCCGGAGGGACACACCGATGTGCTGCGGATCCTCGACGAACGCCGCACCGACCTGGTCAAACAGAACGGCCGGCTGGTCAACCAGCTCCACGCCGTCCTGCGCGAGCTCTTGCCGGGCGGGATCGAGCGCGACTTCGCCACCGAGGACGCCGCCACCCAGCTCAAACGGTTGCGGCCCGAAACTGCGGCGGACGCGATGCGTAAGAACATCGCACTCGAGATCGTCGGTGACCTGCGACGAATCCGATTCCAGATCGACGACCTCACCACCCGCATCAAAACGGAACTCGCCGCTTCCGGCACTCAGCTCGCGAAGATCCCCGGTGTCGGCACCGTGACCGCAGCCCGGATCCTCGCCCGCACCGGCAACCCCAGCCGATTCGCGAACGAGGCCGCCTACGCCAGCTACACAGGCACCGCGCCCGTCGAGGTTGCCAGCGCCGATAAACAGCGGCACCGGCTCTCCCGCAGCGGCGACCGATCCCTGAACGCCGCCATCCATATCGTCGCCGTCACCCAAGCCCGGACCCCCAGTAGCCCCGGATACGCCTACCATCAGCGCAAGATGGCCGAGGGCAAGTCGTCTCGTGAGGCTATGCGCTGCCTCAAACGGCAAGTCGCCAAGCGGTTATGGCGCACAATGCGTGACAACTTCGAGCAACGCCTCGCGATGCCGTTGTCGGCGTAGCACGCCCATGCGCACACACACGGGCGGACTACTGGTGTGTACCTGGCTCAAACAGCTCGCGGGTTAGGAGACACGCTCTAGCTGAGTCCGATCGGGGTGTCAGCAGCCCCGACCGCCGACCGCCCCATGTGAAGGATCGGGAACGGGCGCCCGTCTCCATCAGTCGCCGATCGACTCAGAACGACGAAACCGTAGTGCTGGTAGAAGCCGGCAGCCTGCGGGTTCTGCTCGTTGACGTCCAGGCGCAGATCGGGGTGGCACTCGATCGCGCGCGACAGAAGCGCCGAACCGACACCATGCCCGCGGTAGGTACTGTCGACGAACAGCATCTCGAGTGAGTTACCCGCCAGCCCCGAGAATGCCACCGGCGTCTCCTCGGCCTCCGCGACCGTCAGTTCGACGGCCGGGAAATAGTCGCTGAGCATCCGTGACTCGTAGAAGTCGACATCCTCCGGGGTAAGAAAGTCGTGGGTTGCCTCAACGGCGCTTCGCCAGATGTGTACGAGTGCCGGCCACTCCGCCTCGCCCTTGCACGGGCGGAGAACGAGTCCCTTAGATGTGCTCATGAGTGCACACTACAGACGGTTGAAAGCTGGTCGTCAACCGATTTTTGCCTGGATTCAACAGGGCTCAGAGGGGGGGCGACCGACTGCTCCGCAAGTCCTAGCGGCCGGGTGTTCGAATCATCCGGCGCTTGCCAGCACACACAGGAACCCTCCTGTCGCTCGCCGGCGCCCCGAGCGGGTCGAGGATCGCCCATCGTCGTTCTGCACGGTTCTCACGGGTCAGCCCCGACGTTGCATCGAGAACGATTCGACCGACTCGGGTGTCCAGGCCCGCCGCAAACTCGTCCGGCTCACGGGAGACGGCCCTGGCGAGGTACTCGAGCTGGGCCAGACCGGAGCGCGGCCCTCCCTCCCCGAGCGGGTAGCCCGACAAGACCATCAGGAGGTTGTCGACCGCGTCCCGGAGAAATGGATCCTGGGCGGACGGTGTTCGGAGCCGACGTGCTTCGGCGAGCGTGATCGCATTTTCGAGCAGCAGGTCTTCCACCATCCGCTGAGGGTCACACATCAGCCAGCTCATGCCGCTCCCTCAGGCATCCGGACGCGAAGGCTGATGCACGGTCGGTGCGCCGACAGCGGACTGATCCGGGTGCAGCTGCCGCTGCAGGCGGCGCAGGGCCTCGGGCTCGAGGGTGCCTCTGAACGGGCTGAACGCCCAGTCATGGTCCTCGGTGGTCCACGTGTCGATGTGCCCGTGTAGGTCGATGACCCAGGTCTTTCGCGAGCGGGGGCGGCGGCTGAGCCATCCGGTGCCCTCGCCGGACCCGAGGAATGCCGTGAACTCTCCTGTCCCGGTGTCGGTCACCCGCACCGAGCGGGGCGTGAAGTCCGTCAGGACCGGGGTTCGTAGGTCGGCGGCACCGACGTTCTCCCGGAACCACTCCATCGACTCATTCCGAGTGTGGCGCTCGCGCTGCTGGTTCTTCCGCGCGGATTCGCCGTCCGTTTCCACCGGGCCGTCCCAGCTGAACACCCCCGGGTCGGCGATGCCGACGCTCAGCTCGCTGAAGGCGGCGCCCTCGAGCCCGTCACCGGAATGCTGGGCCAGGACCGCGCCGGTACCGGCGTCGACCACCAGGCGACGCGTCGGCTCGGACTCCCTGCGGGGCGACAGTTCGACCGACCAGCAGGGACGGCCGAGGAACTCGACGTCCTCGACGGGTCCGGTGGGACGGGCGTAGTTGCGGCCCACCCAGTGCCGCGCCGGCGGGGTGAGTACCAGTTCCTCGCCGGGGCCGAAGAAGAGCACCCCGCCCGGTGAGGTCCGCCGCGGCCGGTCCGAGTCGTCGGCGAACAGCCACGCCCGGTCGCCGTCACACAGAAATTTCACCGTGCCGTCGAGGGTTTCGAGCCGAGCCTTCCGGCCGTGTCGGGTCAGACGTGCGCCGTCAGGATTCAGACACAGCAACACCGGCGCAGCCCCCTCCCCGTGGGGGGCGTAGTAGACGTGGATCGGTTCGTCGGTGTCGCGGCGGGGCCGCACGATCCCCTGCACCGGGCTGGTCGGGCCGTCGACCATCGTGACCAGGACCTGAACCCATGCGGTCATCGAGCTGCCTCCTCGAGGTTGTTGTATCGAAACTGTTTACCGGCGCGCTGATTCGACCGTGCATGTCAAGTCCACACCCACCCGAACCTGCCCGGCTCGATGTGGGCGAGCCGTTCCACGCCGCCGGACTCGGCGATGTCCGTCCGAATCGACTCCATCAGCGTGGGAGGTCCTCGCCACAGTGCCGGCCGTCCGTCGCGGTCGAACAGGGTGTAGCGGCGCGCGCAGGTCACCCCGGGGAGGCCGGCGACGGTGAAGGTCACGAACAGGCTCGTGTGGGGGAACCAGCCGTCGATCTCGACGTCGAGCAGCCCCTGCCCCCGGTTCTGGTCGAGCAGGCGCGCCCGCTCGGTCTCCGCCCACCGTTCGGGATCTCCGACCTCCGACGGCGGTCGGATCGCCAGCTCCGGCATTGGGAGCTCGCCTGGTCCCACCGCCGACATCTCGATGGCACCGACACCGGCCACGGCTCCCGGGTCGCTCGCGAACAGCCCGGCCGTGGTGACGATCCACAACCGCCCGTCCCCGTCGGTGACGGTGAGATCCTTCGGGTAGCCCTCGGCGGTCGCCCACACCGCGGGCGCGGTGAGGTGCGAGTTGAGGCCGAAGTAGGCGTACGCCTTGCGGTCACAGCCGGGGGCCGGGTTCCGATTGCCACACTGTCGAGCGAGCGAGGCGGACTGCTGCACCAGCCACGCACCCGACGCGACCGGAAACGGCCGGAACTCGGAGGTGAACCGCATCGGCGCCACCGGGGCGAGCCGATCGCCCAGGACCTGCGACCCGGACCGGGAACTCGACACCGCGACCGGTGCGCCCACATCCACCACGGAGACGTCGCCGCCACTCCAGTACCGACGCGGCCAGGGGTCGCCCAGGGCGAGCGCGCCGTCGAGACCGAGTCGCGCACACCACTGCCCGCGATCCGTCGCGATCACCACCGGGCCGTCGGTTCCCGTACGCATCGATACCAGGAAGCCGCCCCGGGTTGGCTGGATGTCGTCCACGTCGCCGGGCACCGTCACTGTCGCCGTCCATTCGGTGGCGTCGAGTGTCCGCAGACGGATCAACGCGTTGCCGTCGCGATCGCCGGTACGCGCAGTCGCCAGGACCCCGTCGACCAGACCCGACACCGAAACCGGTGCAGGGTCGATCAGCCGGACCGCACCGGAGTGATCACAGTGCACGATCCCGTCCGCGCCGACCACCCAACACCCGGACTCGTCCGCGTGCAACCACCGCACACGCCACCCGACGATCCCCGATCCGCGGATCTCACCGGGGATCGCGAAGGTACCGATGGTTCCGTCCGCGTCCCGGCGTAGCAACACGGGATGGCTGACGTCCAGAACCCACAACACCGAACCGGAACCGGCGACGGAGCCGGGTGTGAAGTATCTCGTCGGTCCCGTTCCCCGGGAGACCGAACTGTCGAAGCCGGCGCTCATGCGCCTTTCGTCGAGTCGAAGATGATCACGCCACCCACCATACGACTGCAGGCCTCCGCCGGCGGACTCAGATGGGACGATCCCGTACATGGAGGCTGTCGCGGATGTGTCCGTAGGTGACTGGATTCGCCCGAGGTTGACCGGGCGCCCGGGGTTCGTGACGGGTGTCGTCCCCGATGGGTACGAGGCTTATGTCCGGGTGTTGCACCCCGTCGAGGTCGACGGCGACCGGATCGTCCGGTGGCGTGACGTGGCGGCTGCCACCGGACGGCGCATTCATCCGCTGGTCCAATGGTGGCGGCTGATCAACTCGTCGGACTACGTGAATCCGCGGAGCGCGCTGTGGGACGGCGGCAATCCGGAGACCGGAGTGCTGGACGAGCCCGACAGCCAGGTCCTCGTCGACCTGCTCGCCCGACACACCTCGACGCCCGACGCCGCCTACTTCGCGCTGTGGGAGGGATCCGGGCACTTCGACGACCAGAGCCGGGTCGTGTTCGGTGTGGACGACGCAGGACGATCTTTCGCCGAGGCCGTACCGGTCTCCGACATCGCAGCTCGACTCGCGGCCGGACCACGCTTGCGGCACCCGGGCCGGAACTATCTCGTGTTGGCCGGTGCCCTGGCCGAGGCGCACACGATCGCCGATCTGGTCGGGGCGAGGCCGTGGGCGCTGTCCGGCAACCTGGTGTGGCCGTCGGATCACGCCTGGTGCGTCGGAACCGAAGTGGACCTCGACTCGACCGTCGTCGGGTGCAGTCGCACTGCCGCCGACGAGATTCTCTCGAGCGACGACCTGGAGGCCATGCCGATCGGTCCCCACGGTTCGCTTCGGTACGACGCCGACCGGATCAATGAATGATCCCCGCGCGGGTCAAAAAGGGAAGCGTAGGGCCGCACCGCATTGTCGAGGCTCGATTAGATTCGGGCGATGACCCTCACCGAAGCGTGGATGGCCTACATGTCGGTACTCCGAGGGCACGCGCCCGTCACTGCTGCTTCGGTTCGGCCTGCCCTGTCTCCAGCGCTTCGACTGGACGCCGAACGCGCGACCGCACCGTGGACGGAGGAGCTGCGCGAGTTCTTCTCGCTGCACGACGGTCAGAGCCCGCCCGACGAGACGCATCCATTCCCGGGGACCGCGCTTCCGAATCTCACACTGCTCTCGCTCGACGAGGTGGTGGCAACGCACAAGTTCTGCCGGGAATCGCTCCATGACACAGACGACCTCGGTCCCGACTGGGCCACCGATTCTCGTGAACAGCCCGCCGGTGAAGTCGCCTACATGTTTCTCGATGCCTACGTTCCGTTCGCCGAGGACAGTGCCGGCGGCTATCTGTGTGTCGACACCCGCTCCGGCGAGCATCACGGGTGCGTCCGCTCCTTCTCGTCAGAAGCAGCCGACGAGGGCGGACCGCTATTCGCGTCCATGGCCGACTACATCGATTCCGTTCGCCGGAGCGTGGAGTCCGGTGACGAGCACTCGTTCCTCAAACCCACATTCGAGGAAGGCACACTCGTCTGGAAGGTCGACTTCTCCGACAGCCCGATCCATGAGCCGCAGCCGGAACCGGAACCGGAACTGCTGCGTCTCCCGTTCGCACTCGCCGACTTCCAACCCTCACAGGTCGGCCCCGACGACGACCTCATCGATCTCGATGTCGTCAGGCAGACGGTTCTCGACACCGCTCGATCTCTGCACCCCGATGCCGTCGTCGAAGGTGGCCGGACGGTGTTCCCGCGGGTTCCTCGCCGGCGGGGAGTGACTATGAACTCCTTCGTGTCCGTCGATGGCGAGCCCAAGCCCTATCTGACGATCGTCACGGGCGTCGGGAACGAGGTCCTCGTCCACGAAGTTCCCCCGGACGGGTTCACGTTCACTCTCGGTGGCCATCTCTCGTAATTCATCTGGGCCGCCACGGTCGTCACCGGAACGAATAACTGCCGCGGACACCGAATCTTGAGACAGAAATCGGACATGATGAGATTTTGAGACGAACACCTTGGGTTTTGTAGTCCGATGAGACGGATGCGTTGCGGGACTAGGTGTACCCGGCCAATGGCTTCGGGTCAGGTCCGCTTGCGGCTCGCGATCTCGTCAGAGAGCTGCTGCACGTGGGCGGGGTCCGCGTCCCGGGCAAGGGCAACGTAGTGGTCCATGACAGCCGGCCGGTAGCGCACGGGCAACGTCTGTCCTGGGGCGAGTCGGGTGAGCTCGGTGATCGTGAGGCTTTCGTCTGCGATACCGCGGAACGAGATGCCGGCGGCGGTCTCCACGTCGAACATCAGGACCACGCGTGGATTGCTGTTGACCTCCCGCCAGTCGACGAGAACGCCGAGCGCAAGCGCGCCCGTACGCAGTTCCGCAATGCGCTTCAATGCACCACTGCTCATGAACGGGTTCGGGGCGACGCCCGGGAAGTCGGGCCCGACGCCGAGCGATTCCCGACTCAGGTCGGGCCTGAGCTGCTCCATCAGATCGTTGAGCTTCGTCTCCGAACCGAACATCTTCGAACCGAACATCTTCGGATCGAACATCCTGCCGACCATCCTGCCGAACATCCTGACCCCTCCCTCACACCGGTGCCGGAATCTCGGCCTGGCGCTTCGCCCTCACCGCGATAGTATGTCGCGGCCATTCCCCTCCGGCCCGGGCGTCCCGTCGGTTTCGGGAGCATCCCCTCGATCAACGACCACTGGGCATCCGAGAGCAACTGAAAACGCGATACGGGACCAGAGTTCCAGCCAGAACGCTCAACCTTTGTCAGACACGCCCTAGTTCATCGGCCCGATCTCGAAGCTGCCGACGATCGTTCCGTCGGAGGCATATCCGGTGAGAATCGAACGGGGACTGCCGGCCGGCGGCATCGGGAACCAGCCAAAGACGCTGCCATCCGCGAGGACGGTCGGAAGCACCTGCCCGGTGCTCGTGCGGATGTCGGCACGCGCCGCAGTTCCGGCCGCCGCGTCGTAGGTCAACGCACTCGAAAGCACCACGCCTCCGACACTCTCGCCATATGCGCCGACAACGAATGTGCCGGCACCGTCACCTAGTGCGCCGAACCCGTCGGGTCCCTGCCGGCACCGACTGCCCAGGTCGGTGAACTCCGACGGGCCGGGTAGCGCGGCACTGGCTGGGGTCTCGAACACCGCGGCGAGGCACCGCTGGCTACCTACGCCACGCGCCACGCGCCACGCGCCACGCGCCACGCGCCACGCGCCACGAGGACGCTGAACACGGTGCCGTCTGGCCCGGGAATGGAGCCGATCCGCTCGGCGGCGGCAGGGTCGACCGCGGTCTCACCCGGTGGCGGAGTGGTCAACCAGAACGAGTACGCATCGGTGAGCACCTTCGGCACCATCCCGCTGGCGGCGGCCGCACCGACGCCACCAACCGTGAACAACGCAGCCGCCAGGGTCACCGCACCTACCCGGCGACGCCGGACGGCGGGAACCACCGGTTCGGCGGTGGTCGCCATGACGCGGGCCCGGGCAGTGGCCTGCAGGTGCCGCGGCCACAGATCGTCGACTCCGGTGTCGGGTCGCATGGCCTCGCGTTCCGTGGTGGTCAGCGCTGTCAGGGCTGCCAGGACCTCGGTCCGGTCGGTGACAGTCACGTCGGCGCCCGGCACCGACCCGGCGATCTGCCCGATGCAGGCCATCCGTTCCGTCAACGCGTCACGGCGGCGGTCGGTCCGGTGGTGGTTGGAGATGGTGTTGCGCGCAACGACAAGCAGCCAGGGCAGCGCTTCGGCGGGACGTCGGGCAGTCGTCGCCACGCCACGCCACGCCACGCCACGCCACGCCACGCCACGCCACGCCACGCCACGATGAACGTCTCGGACACCGCCTCCTGCGCGGTGTGGTGGTCCACGTGTCGGCAGGCATATGCGAACACGCGGCCCGCATAGGCATCCCACAGCGTCGTGAACCGCAAGCCATCCCCCGGTGCCGGCGATCCCGGCTGTTCCTCTCCCATACGAAGAAGTGTCCGGCCGGAAGCTGTTTCTTACCGACGGGGCTACACCGGCTTTTGGGTGAACGACTGAGCTGGCCGCCAGACGGGGACGGTGGTCTGACGAGCTGCCATCGACGGCAGCTACAGGATCTGAGAGGTACCGCGCCAGATCAGGGGAGGCTCCCTCGGGCAGGTTTGTCTCAACGCTCAGCCCAGCGAGCGTCTCATCGGGAGTCTTCTCGCAGGTACTTGTCTCAGCTTTCGACGACAGCGGCAATAACCGCGTCGGCAGTTCGACGCCCCTGATGCCTCAGCCGACGCGCCGCACCTTCTCGACGACCCGCGTGAACACGTCGTCGAACTCGGGCTGGGACTGCCTGCCCTCGTATCCGAGGACCACCACCGTGTACTCGTCGACTGCGGCGTACCCGAGAAGGACCTCGTTGTCGGACCAGGCCGGGTTGTCGGGATGGCTGACCTCGTACAGGATCGCGGCGTCCTCGGCGACGAGCGCCCGGGGAAGATCGAGCCGCTCCGTCCGAATCGTGCGCTGGGACGTGCTGTCGAAGCTGGTGGAGGTCACGGTATAGGCCGAACACTGCCCGGTGTGCGCCTCGACCACCCGGGACACATCCGTGCCCGTCTCGCTGACCAGCATCACGTACGCGCCGCCACTTTCGAGGAGCGCGGCGCTGGCGGAACCCTTCTCGATCAAGCCCGCACGTGCCTGGTCGGCGTACAGGCTCTCGCCCGCGCACAGCGCTGGTTCGAAGACGGGGTCCATGTCCAATCCGATCCCGTCGCTTGGGGCGTGGATGTTCAGGTTCAGGATCATCTGGTCCTCGCGCTCGAGTCGCTCGACCTGGGTGCCCGCGGGCAACTCCGAGGCGCCCGGCAGCAGGTCCGCAAGAGCGATGCGCGGGTCGTCCGCGGAAGCCGCTTCCGGTGTCCCGCACGCCGCGGCGCCCAGCAACCCCACTGCGACGACCGCGACTGGCCAATTCCTCGACATGTTCGTCCTCTCCGCAATGCGCCGAGGTGGTGACCGCAACGAGCGCTGCGGATGTTCGACAGCACTCGAACCACGATTGTCCGGCGAGGTGGCAATCGTCCCACTCACGGGGCGTGGACCTACGAGGCCCGCTTCCAGAGACGCAGGACCACATACACATTGGCCGCGGCAATCGCGAGGAACGGCGCGACGAAGATCGTCACCGTGAGGGGCGTGAGCGGCGGCGCCCAACTGTACGGATCACGCCACTCCGGAGGGTCCACCACATCCGCGACCATGCCGTACACGAGGGCCGAGGCCAGTAGCACCATCGCCGCGCTTCCGATCGACGCCAGCCAGCGACCGAACCGGAACTGCCACGCCAGCACACCCGCCCCGACCAGTGACACCACCACCACCGGCAGGAACACCAGAGCACCGAAGACGCCGACGAGGTTCCAGGTGACCAGCACATCGCCGATCATCGTCCCGCGGTTGTCCTCGATCAGCCCACCCAGGAGTGAGCCACCGAGCAGGATCAGCGGCAGGAGCGCCACCCCCACCGTCCGGGCAATGTCACCCGGGCGCCGCCCCACCTCCCGGGGAGGTCGGATGTCACCTCCGGCCGCGCCGGAGGTCCCGGGACCGTCGCCCTGCAGCTCAACCATCCCAGCAGACTGCCACAGCGGCGCCGGAACCTCGGCCCGCCGAGCAGCCATGGTCAGGCAGCCGGCGTCACCGTGACGGTCGCGGTGTCCGCGCCTGCCGCGGTCCGCACGGTGAGCAGCCGGCTCTGCCGGTTCCAGTCCACGACGTCCGCGCCCTCGACCTTGAYGTCGCCCGGGAATCCGCTCTGGGGCAGGTAGATCTCGGTGGGTGCCGTGACCGCGGGATCGGGGCGCAGCGTCAGCTCGAGACGGTCGACGGCCGACGACCATTCGGTGGGCGTGCCCGCCACCGCGCGCGGGTACGGCTTGTTCAGCGTGTCGACCAGCAGTGTCCGCGTGCCGTCGGGCAGGTACGGTCCCCAGGGTCCGGGATCGCTGGACCAGTACGAGACTCCTGCCCCCATGTCCCGTGCGGTGTCGTAGACGCGATCGAGGTAGTCACGGGCACCGGGCAGCGTGGTGTCGAGCCCGAACTCGCCGACGATGATCGGGACGCCGCCGAGTACGTTGCCCGCGACGTGCTCGAYGCTGGCACGCCAGGCGGTGATGGTCGCGTCGGTGAGGGTGCGCGAGAGACCCGAGTACCCGTCACCGATGTCCAGCGGGAGCGGGTAAAGGTGCGGGCAGTAGGCGATGCGCTGCTCGCCGGCGCGGGGGTCGTCGATCTTGGTGAGCCCGCTGGGGATTCCCTGGTTGACGCCGACCGCCTGCGGGGCCACACACACCCAGCTGTCCTGGTCGACTTGCCGAATGGCGTTGGTGGTCCGCTGGTACAGCGCGGCGAGCGGTCCGGACTCGAACGCCGGTCCCTGCAGGGAGCCTCCCCACGGCTCGTTCATCAGGTCGTACGCCACCACGGTGTCGTTGCCCGCGAACCGGTCGGCAACCGCCCGCCACGCGTTCGCGTAGTGCTCGACAAGTTCGGGGTGCTTGCCGGTGGTGTTCCAGAAGTTGTCGAACGCGCGCATCACGCCGGGTTGGATGTAGTACAGCTCCCACCTGTCCTGGGGCTCCACCGGCAGGCCGTCCATGTACGTCGCCCAGGCCGGCGCGCCGTTGCCGATGGCTCCGGCGCCGTTGCCGCCGTTGCCCTCCGGGGTGATCGCGCCGGAGTACACGTCCTGGTGCATGTCGAGCATCACCTTGTAGCCGCGCTCGGCGTACCAGCTGACCCGGTCCTCGACGCGGTCGAGGTACGTCTGGTCGTACTGCCCCGGTGCGGGCTCGACGGAGCGCCACGAGATCAGGAAACGCACGAAGTTCGTTCCCATGTCGGCATGTTCGCGGTCGAGGTCCGCCTCGGTGAACTCCGGCATGCCGTCCGGCGCGCTCTTCGCGCTCGAAGCGGTGTTGAACCCCCGCAGGACCAGGGAGCGGCCCGCGTCGTCCTTAATGTAGGACGTCGTCGCCGCCGCGGTGCTGCCACCTCCGCTCCCCGAGGTGGGCAGGCTGCTCTGGGCGACGGCGACGCCGCTCCCGACAGCGAGCGAGCCGGCCATGATCAGTGCCAAGAGTGGGATGCGACGCACAGAAGCTCCTACCGGTCGATTGTCTTGACTGACTTGCCCTACGCGGGCGCGGATCCGGGGCGAACGCCCCGCCGTCACCTCACACCGGCTGACTGACGCTGCCCCGTCCGTTCTCGACGTGTCCGACGAGACGGCGCCGGAAGTCCGGGTCCTCGTCGACGGTCACGGTGGCCTGGTACCAGCCGTCCACCGACCGCACCGTCCACGACTCGCTGCCGCCTGCCGCGAGTCGACGGCGCTGGCCGTCGAGCACGACGGTCAGCTCGCGCTCCCCTGGGTTCTTCGCGGTCAGGTCGAGTGTCCCCGCCGACGCGTCGACCCGGGTGGACAGTGCGAGTACGACCGCCGCGCCCTCGGTCGACCCGGCGAATTCGCGCCGGAAGCCGTTGGGACCGAGCAGGGTCAGGTCGTAGCGCGGTCCGGGGACGGCGACGGTGTCGTCGGCCGCACCGAGGACGTCGTAGTGCCGCGGCGCGTCGAACTCGCCCGCGTAGGGGTACAGGGCCAGGTGCACCGAGGCGGCACCGGTGTTGACCAGACGCATCGTCAGGGCACGGGCACCGGGGTCCACGGTCGCGTACGCGTCGGGCTGGTACGGCAGCGCCCGGGCGGGCCGGGTCCCGCTCTCCTGCAGCGGCATCCGCTGCTCGACCGGCGGCGTCGGCGTCCACCTCGGCTCCAGCGGCGGGGTGGGCCGCGGGCGGGCGACGTTCGGCCGGCTGCGCGGATTGGCGAAGTCGAAGGCCGAGGTCAGGTCCCCGCTGACCGTCCGCCGCCACGGGTCGATCTCCGGTTGGGCGATCCCGAACCGCTTCTCCAGGAACTGGTTCACCGACGTGTGGTCGAAGACCTGCGAGCACACGAACCCGCCCACGGTCCAGGGCGAGACGATCGTCATCGGCACCCGGGGGCCGAGACCGAGGGGTTGACCGGCCACCCACTCCGAGCCGACCGAGAGCGGCGGACGGGGCGGCGGCACGTGGTCGAAGTAGCCGTCGTTCTCGTCGAAGTTGACGATCACGGCCGTCTTCGCCCAGAGGCCCGGGTCGGACGCGATCGCGTCGAGAACCTGGTACAGCAGGGTGGCGCTCGCCGCCGGCGACGATCCGGACGGATGCTCCGAGTCGACCTCGGACGGAACCAGATAACTGACCTGCGGCAGCTTGCCCGACTCGACGTCCTTCCGGAACTCGGCGGCAAGCGTGCCCGGACGCGACCGGTACAGCCCGCGGTCGTACAGCTGCCGGTCGGCGGGAGAAAGCCCGTTCACCGCGACCTCGAGTGCCCCCAACGCCACGTCCTGGGCCGCGGACGGCAACTCGGGCAGCGCGAGGTAGAGCCCGGCCAGCGTCTGTAGCTCGTACGGGACGAGGCCGGGGTTCCCGAGCAGGTGGGCCCCCACCTTCTTGAAGGTGGTGAAGTACTCGAGGTTGTTGTCGCCGAAGTTGTCCCACTCCTGGTACGTCTTCCAGGTGACGCCGGCGGCCTGCAGCCGCTCCGGAACGGTCGTCCACCCGTAGCCGGCGTGCCAGGGGTTGTAGGCGGCGTTGGTGACGGCACGCCCCTCCGGGCCCGGCGCGCCCGCCGACCCACTCGACCCCAACGCTTCGGTCGAACCCAACGGATTCGGGCCGGCGGGTTCGAATCCGGTGTACCCGGACACCCAGTAGTTGCGGTTGGGGCTGGTCGAGGTCGGCACCGAGCAGTGGTAGGCGTCGCAGATGGTGAACGCGTCCGCGAGCTCGTAGTGGAACGGGATGTCCTGGCGGTCGTAGTAGGCCATCGTCGTGCCGGTCTTGGCCGCGATCCAGCCGTCGTGCCAGCCGTCCGCGAGGGCCTGGTGTCCGCCCTCCCAGCTGTGGTCGAGGCCGGTGACGTTCTGGGTGTCCATCCCCTGCGCGGCGGCGGAGTCCCGGATCGGGAACGGGAGCACCGGACCGTTCGCACCGGGTTGCTCGAAAACTGTGGCCCCGCCCCGCAACCGCAACGCGTTGGGGTCACCGAAACCCCGCACGCCGCGCAGCGATCCGTAGTAGTGGTCGAACGACCGGTTCTCCTGCATGAGCAGGACGACGTGCTCGATCGAGTCGAGCCCACCGGCGGGTACCGGCGCGGCCAGCGCACGCTGCAGCGACGGCGGCAACAGCGAGGCGGCGGCGACGGCGGCGGCCGCACCGGCACCAGCGGTCAGAAACCCCCGCCGGGAGAGAGAATTCCGGGTCACATGAGCTCCACAGTCGATCGGATCGGTACGAGTACGAGCGACTGTAGACCGAACGTCCAGTTGGCATGCCAAGTCTGAAGATGACGGTGCGACACTGCTGTCGTTCGCATGGCCGACAGTGTGCGAGGCCTACCGGGGATCCGTGGCGCGCACTGCTAGACAACGAGCATGAAGCGGATAGTCGTGACGTTGGCGGTTGTGGGCCTGGCTGTATTGGGATGTTCATCGGAGGACGAGGCGGGGACTGCCGAAGCGAGGCCGCCGGCCGTCACATCTGCGGTGAGCCCGACATCAGTGTCGGCACGTCCGACCACGTCGAAGCCGATCGTGGCTCCTCCGGTGCCGACCCATGCGGTGGCCGAACCGATCTCGGTTGCACCGCCCGCAGCAGCGCCGCCCGCTGCGGCCGCACCGGCGGCAGTGCCCGCCACCATGCCGAACGTCGTCTGCATGAATCTGCAGGCAGCACAGGATCGCATCCAGGCGGAGGGTGTCTTCTTCTCTCGGAGCGTCGACGCGACGGGTGCCGGCCGCCGACAGGTCCTCGACTCGAACTGGGTCGTGGTCGGGCAGACCCCGCTGCCTGGTACGCCCGTCGGTGAAGCCGAGGCCGTACTGTCCGCCGTGAAGATCGGCGAGCCGGGCCCCTGCTGATCGCGGTGCCGCGCCTGACCGGTCTCCGACACGATGACAACCCCGCGGGGTCGGAGCCCGGTCGGCGCGCGCCGCCGGAGCGGGCCTTCAGCGGTCCGGAGCGGTTTCCTCCCGGGGCCGGCCCATCAGCTCCAGCCCCGCCATCGTCTGCTCGGCTCCCGCCGCGTCGGTCTTGTCCACCGCCATGCCCATGTGGATGATGACCCAGTCACCCGGCCCGCACGAGTTCTCCGGCAGCATCCCCACGTTGACCTTGCGCTCCTCCCCGGCGACTTCGACCAGCGCCAGCTGGTTCCCGTAGCCGTCGAGCATCCGCACCACCCGTCCCGGGATTCCCAGGCACATCGGTCAGCCCTCCTCGCCCCGTGCCACCGCACCGTCCGGCACGACCGTCAACCCCGCCAGTACGTCGAGCACCGCCGTCGCCGCGCCGTCCACCGCGGACTCGACCTCCGGGGAGAGCCCGATGCCCTCCTCGACCGTCCGGACCTCGCAGCCGACGACGATCGTGCGGGGCGCCGTGCCGCCGAGCGCGTCCAGACCGGCGAACACCGAGCCCGGGTCCATGCCGTGGGCGTCGAGTCCGCCGCCCTGTCCGAACGAGTCCACGTCGGCCTCGAACACCCGGATCGTGCCCGGCGAACCGCGATCCGGCAGGGCGTCGACCAGGACCAGCGTTTCCCAGCCGTCCAGCAGGTCGTAGGCGAGGTGCATTCCCCGGATCCCGTAGTCGACCAGGCGGGCGCCCGCCGGCCCGGCCGACGGTCCGCCGTCGCGGTCCGCGGCGGCCAACCGCCGCAGCACTTCCGGGCCGAAACCGTCGTCGCCGAGGAAGATGTTGCCGATGCCGGCGACCAGCACCCGGTTCAACCCGGCCATCACGGCTCCGGGGTCGTCCGGTGGCGGCTCACATCTGCCGCATCCGCAGGTACCGCCTGACGTCGGGGATCGAACGGACGCCGACGACGACGCCCACGACGATCAGGACCGCGACCAACACGGTGGCGATCTGCCCTACTGTCTCCATGGCTGACCCTCCTCTCTGCCCGGCGCTGGCTCTCCCAGCGGTTCCAGCTCGTCCGGCGCGAAGTAGAGATAACGCCCGTACCAGTCGTGCAGCTCGGCGGCCGGGTCGTCGTCGACGGTCACCCCGACGTGCGTGTTGCCGTCCACGTCGGAGTGCACGGACGCGACGGTGGCCGTACGGCCGGCGAAGAAGAGGTCCTGGGCGTCGGCCCGCCGGGACGGGTGCAGGCGGACGGCGCTGCCCTTCGCCACCCGGACCCCGTTCACCAGCACCGCATCAACGTCCGGCCGCACGCTGGTGTCGGCCTCGGGGTCCCACCACGGAACACCCTCGGGCAGTTCGGGAATCAGGCCCGGATCGGCGCGTGGGTCCCGCAGGATGCCGTGCAGCTGCCCCAACGCCTCCGGTGTCATGGCGTCGCAGCGGTCGACGATCCGCGCAGCGAGCGGATCGGTGGCCCGGGCCTGCGCCTTCTCCTCGTCGGTCATCGTCATCACCCGCAGGGTCAGGATCTCGTCGATCTCGGTGGAGTCGAACAGCGCGCCGTCGCTCTCCTGCGCCACCTCCGGGTAGTCGTACAGGATGATCGGCGAGATCAGCACGGTGTCGCGCGTCCCGGGTTCCCCGGCCAGTACCGGGAAGCACCGCCGGTGGGTGCAGCGCGCGGCCGCGGCCGCCGCCCCGGCCGGCGGTTCGAGGAGCGAGACGAAGGAGCCGCCGGCGACGGTGGCGACCACATGCGCGCCGATCAGCGAGCGGGCGATCGCGTCCTCCTTGTCTGCCGTCCCCGAGCTGGTGGTCTCCGGGCAGGTGTTGCGCACCTCGACGCCGAGCCGGGCGAAGCCGTCGTCCTCGGTGCGGCTCAGCGTCACCTCCGCCGCCAGCGGCTGCCGGGTGCGCACGATCCGTCCCGGCCCGGCCAGCTCCTCGACGTCGACGCCCCCGTCGACCGCAACCGGGATGGTGCGCGGCGCCACGAGTTCCGGCACCCGGACCGGGGCGAACGCGACCTCCCGTTCCACCGCCTCGTCCCAGCTGAGCCAGCGCCTCGCGCCCGCGACGAGTTCG
Source organism: Rhodococcus sp. P4_F5 (assembly GCF_056401315.1). NCBI lineage: Bacteria > Bacillati > Actinomycetota > Actinomycetes > Mycobacteriales > Nocardiaceae > Rhodococcus > Rhodococcus sp. P4_F5. The sequence goes on from NZ_JBFUJP010000009.1 coordinate 90,905, forward strand.
TCGACCGTCCGCCAGCCGCCGCCCTCGACGGCCTCCTGCACGTGGCGCGTCTGCAGCTGCAGGAAGCGCAGCACGAGAGTGACCCCCTCGTCCTCGCCGCCTTCCGTCAGCAACTGGGCCGAGAGCACCGGCTCCTCCCCGACGCCGGCCGCGGCCGCGCCGGGCGGCCCCAGCACGCCGAACTGCCAGCGGGACTGGTTCTTCCGCGAGCTCCCGCGGTAGGGGTAGAGCAGGTAACCCTCGTACAGGACCGCGTCGGCGACGGCACGGACCCTGGGGCTGATGTCGGCGGCGGTCACGGGATCTCCTCCCGCGCCTGCGCGAGCAGCCCGGCGACCGCGTCGTCGAGCCCGGTCAGGCCTCGGGCCGACTTGTAGGCGGCCAACGCCTCGACGGTGTCCCGGCCGAGCCGCACCCAGCCGGTGTTCGGGAAGTGCGCGCGGATCAGGTCCCGCCACACGGTCACCGGCAGGTCGTAGTGGTCCTCGCGGTCCCACGGGATCTGCTGCACGCCGAACCCGTTGGTGCCCCGGAGGAACATGGTGCCGCTGAACAGGAAGGTGAGCGGCACCGTCCCCTCGCGCAGGGCGTGCAGGTACTTCGAGGCCGCCACCTCGAAGTCGTAGGTGCACGGCAGCGGCAGGTCCACCTCACTGGTTCCCGTGAAGCCGGGCACCACGGCGGAGCACTGCAGCCACAGGAACGACCGCAGGGTCGAGTCCCACCGTTCCCGCGGACCGAAGAGGTCGAGCAGGCCCGCGGCCTCGTCGTCGGTGTACGCCCGGCGGTGCGGCTCGATCCGGACCTGGCTGCGCAGGGCCATCGCGTGGACGGGCTCGTCGCCGGTCGCCGTGACGCCGACGCGGGCCGTCAGGATCGGGGCCACCGCGTACGGCTCGACGGCGACGTCGCGGACGGCGAAGGAGACCTCGCTCATGGCGCGCCGCCGCAGCGTGCCGCGACGTCCGCGAAGAAGTCGTCGACGAACCGGCGGGCCTCCTGGCCGCCGTCGAAACCCCGCCACAGCAGGCGCAGTTGGCCGACCAGTTCGTAGCAGGCGTCGATCGGGACCAGGAAGCACGTCGCGTCGCCGGATCCGTGCTCCGGCATCCGGACCAGCAGCGCCTCGACGTCGTCGGCCAGCACGCCCAGCACCGGGTTGTCCGCGCACACCGCGCCCCAGGCCTCCAGGGGAAGCTCCGACTCGGTGGCCCCGGCCGGGCCCGGGTAGAAGGCGAGCATCCGGCCGAGCGCCGAGTTCCGGAAGAGGAAGGCCAGTCCCACCGGGATCTCGAGTTCCTCCCACCGGCCCCGCCCCAGCGCGAGTCCCGGGAGCGCGAGGTAGCGGTCCGGGACGGCGCGGTACCGCAGTTCGGCGCCGGGGTCGGTGAAGAGCAGGTAGCAGCCGCGGCAGACGCACATCAGGGACCGGGCCGTCGTGTCCACCACGTGCTGGTGCCGGTCGAGGATGGGTTCGGCACACATCTCGCAGCGCTCCCCGGCGGGACGCGGGTCGGGCCGGGTCGCCGTGATGCGCGCCAGCACGGCGTACGGGTCGCTCACCTATCCCACCCCCGCGGCCTCAGCGGGCACGGCCACGGACCGGACGCCGTCGCGCACCAGCAGCGGGAGCGGGTCCAGGTGCACCGTGTCGTCGTCGAGCCCGACCCCCGCGTGGACCGCGTCGAAGTGCGCGTGGCAGGTCGGGCAGCGCAGCACCGCGTCGCCTGCGGGGTAGCCGGCCCGGCGAGCCAGCACCGCCCCGGCGAGGGTGTGGGTGCAGGAGGGGCAGCGGTCCCGGTAGGCCAGCAGGTCGTCGGCGACCCGGCAGACCAGGATCGGCAGGCCGGCCACCACGAAGCCGCCCACCTCCCCGTCGCGGAGCTGCTCGACTTCGGGTACCGCGCACCAGGTTCCGCCGGGGGCGCCGCCCCGGTGCACACGGGAGAACAGCGAGTCCGCGGGAATCAGCCCGGCCTCCGGCTCCGGGGTCGCGACGACCACCTCGATGGTCGCGATCTCGGGCGCGGCCGCGCGGACCGCGGTCTCGACGGCCAGCTCGAGCGTCACCGCCGAGGACGGACAGCTCTTGCAGCTGCCCGTCAACTGCAGCCGCACCACCCCGTCCGCGCCGGCGGAACCCGGCGGAAAGCTCACGCCGAGCAGTTCCACGTCCCCGCCGTGCGAACCCAGGTAGGGCCTCACGCCGTCGAGCGCGACGCGCACCCGGGTCTCGGCGTCGTGCGGGTGCAGCCCGTGGACCAGCAGCAAGCTCGCCACCAGGTCGTCGCCGGCGAGCCGCGCCGCCGCACCGTCGTCGAGTTCGCCGACGATCCGCAGGATCCGCTCCAGCCCGGCCCCGTACAGGTCCGCCACCTCACGCACCAGCTGCTCGGCGCGGTCGCGGGCGGCCGCGCCGCCGACCGAGCTAGCCTCGAGCAGCGTCTCGATGCGGTCGCCCGCGCTGCGCCAGTACGCGTCGTCGTCCGCCGGGTGGCCGTTCACCTGACCGGTCACTCTCCGGTCATGGACTGCGTCGGCGAGTGCAGCTTCTCCAGCGTCTTGCCGTTGCCGAGGTACATGTGCACGCCGCAGGGCAGGCAGGGGTCGAAGCTGCGGACGGTCCGCATGATGTCGATCCCCTTGAAGTGCTCGCGGTCGTTCTCCTCGAAGATCGGCTGGCCCTGCACGGCGTCCTCGTACGGCCCGGGGGTGCCGAGGCTGTCACGGGGGCTGGCGTTCCACGGCGTCGGCGGGTACGGGTGGTAGTTCGCGATCTTGCCGTCCCGGATCACCATGTGGTGCGAGAGCACCCCGCGCACCGCCTCGGTGAACCCGCAGCCGATGCCCTCCTCGGGGACGTCGAACTTCTCCCATGTCTTGGTGCGTCCGGCGCGGATCTCCTCGAGCGCCTTCTCCGCGAAGTGCAACGCGCTGGCCGCCGCGTACGCCTGGAAGTAGGTGCGGGCCCGGTTGCGTTCGATGGTGTTGCTGCCGAACTCCGGGATGTGCCACTCGAGGGTGACCGGGCCCTTGAGCGCGGTCTTCGGCAGCTCGATCTGCACGCTGCGGCCGGTGGACTTGACGTACCCGACGTCGACGAGGCCGGCGAGCGCCGTCGACCACATCCGCGCCAGCGCGCCGCCGCCGGTGTCGAGCGCGAGGTGGTCGGTGCCGTCGAACCACCGCGGCGACATCACCCAGCTGTACTTGTCCTCGAGGTCCCGCTTCTGCGGCTGCGGGTTGGTGTGCTGGTTCCAGGGGTGCCGACGGTCGACGGGGTTGCCCAGCGGGTCCCGGGCCACGAACGTCTCCTGGTCGGTCCAGTCGTCGTAGTACGAGGAGCCGAGCAGAATCCTGATCCCGAGGTTGATCTCCACCAGGTCGGTGGTGACCAGCTTGCCGTCGACGATGACGCCGGGCGTGACGAACATCTTCCGTCCCCACTCGGTCATGTCCTTGTACTCGAAGTTGCAGAACTCGGGGTCCTGGAACGTGCCCCAGCAGCCGAGCATGGTGCGGCGCAGGCCCACCTTCTCGTAGCCCGGCAGCGCCTCGTAGAAGAAGTCGAAGAGGTCGTCGTGCATCGGCACGACCTTCTTCATGAACTCGACGTACCGCATCAGCCGGGTCAGGTAGTCGGTCATCAGCTGGACCGTCGCGACCGTCCCCACCCCGCCGGGGTAGAGCGTCGACGGGTGCACGTGCCGGCCCTCCATCAGGCAGAACATCTCCCGCGTGGACCGGCTGACCTGCAGCGCCTCCCGGTAGAACTCGCCGGTGAACGGGTTCAGCGTGCGCATGATGTCGGCGATCGTCCGGTACCCGTGCTCGCCCGACCGCGGGGCGGCGGTGTTCTCCGCCTTCGCCAGCACCCCCGGGTTGGTCTCGGCGACCATCTTCTCGCAGTAGTCCACCGCGACCAGGTTCTCCTGGAAGATGTTGTGGTCGAACATGTACTCGGCGGCCTCGCCGAGGTTGACGATCCACTCCCCGAGGTGCGGGGGCTTGACCCCGTAGGCCATGTTCTGCGTGTAGCACGAGCAGGTCGCGTGGTTGTCGCCGCAGATCCCGCAGATCCGGCTGGTGATGAAGTGCGCGTCCCGCGGGTCCTTGCCCTTCATGAACAGCGAGTACCCGCGGAAGATGGACGAGGTGCTGTGGCACTCGACCACCTCGCGGTTCTCGAAGTCGATCTTGGTGTAGATGCCGAGGCTGCCGACGATGCGGGTGATCGGATCCCAGGCCATCTCCACGAGGCCGCCGGGGTCCGTCTGCTTGTGCGACGGCTCGGGGATGATCTGTGTCATCGGTCTACCTCTCGAGAGGTCGGTCTACCAGGTACGTACGGCTCCCGTTTCGAGCGTCGAGCCCGGGGTGCGCCACCGCGGCTCGTGTTCGAGCGTGCGACCGGTGACGTTGCGCAGGCGCCGGATGACCGACCCGTACATCCCGGAGGCCGTGCTCGAGATCAGGCCGCCGGGCGGCTCGTCCATGAACGGCATGAACTTGTCCGGGAATCCGGGCATGGTGCAGCCGATGCAGATGCCGCCGACGTTCGGGCATCCGCCGAGCCCGTTCATCCAGCCGCGCTTGGGCACGTTGCACTTGACCACCGGACCCCAGCAGCCCAGTTTCACAAGGCATTTCGGAGATCCGTACTCGGTCGCGAACTCGCCCTGCTCGTAGTAGCCGCCGCGGTCGCAGCCCTCGTGCACGGTGGCGCCGAACAGCCACTGGGGACGCAACGCCTCGTCGAGCGGGATCATCGGGGCCTGGTCGGTGGCCATGTACAGCAGGTACGTCAGCGTCTCCGACAGGTTGTCCGGCTGGATCGGGCAGCCCGGCACGCACACGATCGGGATCCCCGCCTTGGACTTCCAGTCCCAGCCGAGGTAGTCGGGCACACCCATGGCGCCGGTCGGGTTGCCCGCCATCGCGTGGATTCCGCCGTAGGTCGCGCAGGTCCCGGCGGCGACGATCGCGGTCGCCTTCGGGGCCAGGCGGTCGAGCCACTCGCTGGTCGTCACGGGCTGACCGGTCGCAGGGTCGTTGCCGAATCCGCACCAGTACCCCTCGTCGTGCAGCTTCTCGTTGGGGATCGACCCCTCCACCACCAGCACGAACGGCTCGAGTTCGCCGCGGTCGGCCTTCCAGAACCACTCCAGGAAGTCGTCGGCGCCGCCGGCGGGTCCGCACTCGAAGTCGATCAGCGGCCAGTGCATGGCCACCTTGGGCAGGCCCGGCAGTGCGCCGAGCGCGATCTCCTCCACGCTGGGCTGGGTGGCGGCGGTCAGTGCCACCGAGTCACCGTCACAACTGAGTCCCGCGTTGATCCACAGCACGTGGATCAGTGTTTCTTCGGCTTTGACTGCCGCCTCTGTAGGCATCAGTGCCGCTCTCCGGGGCAGGGCAGCGCCCCTACGTCACCGGAGTCGACCCTCGGCCCACTTGTGTGACGCTCCTCACGGTTTACACCCGCGGAAAGGGCACTGTCAACGGCGACGAGGCCCTCCGCAGCACCGCTACTGCTCGTTTATCCATGTGTACCAATCGATTACGCCGTCGCCGCGAGTTGCCGACGTGGACAGGATCCGGACGTCCGGATTGACCGAACGCGCGTACCGGGCGCACTCGTCGAGGTCGAAGTCGACGTACGGCAGCAGGTCGGTCTTGTTGACGATCACCAGGCCGGCCGCGGCGAACATGTGCGGGTACTTGAGCGGCTTGTCGGAGCCCTCGGTCACCGAGATCACCACCACCTTGCTGCGCTCGCCGAGGTCGAACAGGGCCGGGCACACCAGGTTGCCGACGTTCTCGACGAACAGCAGCGACCCGGCCGGCGGATCCAGCGTCTCCAGCGCCCGCCGCACCATCTCGGCGTCGAGGTGGCAGCCCGCGCCGGTGTTGACCTGCACCACCGAGCAGCCGGCGGCCTTGATCCGTTCGGCGTCGAGCAAGGTCTCCTGGTCGCCCTCGATCACGGCGATGGGCCGCTGCCCGCCCAGTTCCCGGATGGTCCGTTCGAGCAGGGTCGTCTTGCCCGCCCCGGGCGAGCTGGTCATGTTGAACGCGAGGATGTCGCGCTCGGCCAGCCACGCGCGGTTGGCCGCCGCCAGCAGGTCGTTCTTGGCCAGCACCTTCTGTTCGAGCGTGATCGTCTCGGCGGGTGGTGAGTGTGGGTGGTCGTGCTCATGTGGGTGTGGGTGCTCGTGCGGGTGTGGATGCTCGTGTGTGTGGCCGGGTGCGCCGGGCACCGTGACCAGCGCCCCCGTGTGGTCGTCGCATCCGCATGTAGCGCACATGGCTCAGCTCACTTCCATCGACATGATCCGCAGCTCCCGCCCGGCCAGGATCTCCACCTCCGCACTCCCACAGGGGCACAGCAGGATGAGGTCACGCAGTTCGAACTCCGACCCGCACGAGTGGCAGCGCGCCAGTCCCGGCGGCTGGTCGATGTCGAGCCGGGCGTTCTCCATCACGGTGCCCTCGGTGACCAGTTCGAAACAGAACTGCATCGAGTCGGGGACCACGGCGCACAGGGCGCCGACCTGAACGCTCACCCGTCGCACCCGGCGGCCGGCCGCACGCTCGCACACGGCATCGACGATGCTCTGGGTGATCGACATCTCGTGCATCACGTTGCCGCTTTGCGCTCGGAGAACCCCAACCCTAGGACCGCCGCCGGGTCCGCACAACACCCCGGCGCCGCCCGGCACTGACAGGCCCTGCCGAATTCGCTGCGCGGCAGACGATCTGGAAGGCGCTGTCCGCGGGTACGCTGACACTGCGGCAGGGTCGGGGCAGATCCCACGCCGGAGGTCACGCCATGCGCAAAACTGAGGTTCATCGTTCCGTCGCCGGGACCGTCGCGTCCGTGGCCGTCCTGGCCCTGCCGATCGGCTCGGCGGCCACTGCGACGGCGAACCCGCCGCCGGTCCCGGCGACGACCACCGTGTTTCAGGTCCCGGTCACGTTCGTCTCGGCATGCAGCACTGTCGGGTTCCTGTGCTGGGTGCCGTACCGGCTGGCAATCGTGACGCCGTCGGCGACCACCGAGGCACCCGGCGTGGTGACCTTCACCGCCGATCCTCCGACGACCAAAGGGATGCTCGACTGCATCGACGTGTCGGTGAACTGGCGCAACGTCACCACCGGTGCCGCCGGCACCACCGTGCTGCGCGCCGTGACTCCTGTCGACTTCAGCCGGACCATCGCACCGGAAGACTTGTGCCGCTACGCCCCCACGACGGCGGCAACCGGCAGCGGCACCATCGCGGCAACCGCCGACGTCAACGCGTCCGCCCGCATCGTCCCGGCCTGGAGCGGTGTCTGGCCTCAGGTGCCGGTCGGCCCGGGGTTCGGAGTCTTCCAGGTCCCCTAGTCGCGGACCGGCCGCAGGCGACCGCGCAGCAGACTGCGACTGCCGCAGCGGGGCCGCCGTCGCAGACGACGGCGGATCCGGGGGGGCTGCTGACCGGCGATTCGACTGCCGACAGGAGGTCAGGCGATCTGGAAGTGGTCGTCGCCGAGTTCGACCTCGACCCGAGGGGAGCCGCCGACGGCCTCGACGTACATACGCAGGGTGTCGATCTGGATACGCTCGAGGTCGCCGCCCTCGATATTGGAAACGCGGCTGTGCCCGACGCCGAGACTGTCCGCGACCCGGCCCTGCGTCATTGCCGCACTTTCGCGGAGCCCTTTGAGCCGGCAGGCCCGGACCTCCTCAGCGGCAGCGAAGCGCATGAACAGTGATGCAGGCGAATTGATCTCGCTGATGAGCGGCACCCACGGGCTCCCCTTCGGGACGCCCGCTCGAGCACCACGTTCACCCGCTGGGTCGGTGCGACGTTGTACGACGGCGGCAACTCCTCCCCAACCGTTTCGGTCGCCGCGAAGGCCGAGTGCAGGTCCCGACGACTGCTGGTACTCGCATACCGTCCACACATTCCGGATCTACCGTCGCTGTGGGTAACGGGACGACGACAGCCGCGGCCCGTGGACAGTCCGTTTACAGCAGTATCAGAGTTCGAACCACGGAACCGCTCGAAGTGGCATGGTCGAGTTTGCATCGACGGGCGAAACAGTCAAATGGAACGCGCCATCAGACTCGTGGAGGCGAACGAGATACCGTCCCGGCGTGACTGACAGCCTCACCGAGTAGTCCGTGGTCGGGCCTGTGTCCGCGAACTGGGCGGCCATCGTCAGCCCGGTGTAGTCGGTGAGCCACAAGCCTTCTGGCCCAACTTGAACGACGTTGGAAGCCTCACGTTGGACCTGTTGGGAGGGTAGGTTCGCGCCAAACGTCAAGCGCTCCAGCGCGTAGTCGGGGCCGGGGAATGCGACAAACAGTGTCCCTTGGTTCATCTGCTCGACAAAACGGGCAAGCAGCTTGTCAAGGGTCCAATCGGCGTCGACAAACCCGGCATAGGTGTCGGGGGCGACGAGGCAGACGAAGCCATCGTCGTCGACATGCAAGGCCAGTTCCCTGTCGGTCATGTCACGCATCGTAGGCGCGGGGACGACGGGCGCGAGTCCGTGGCGTCGTCGTCGGCAGCAGCGGCGTCCACCGTTGCATCCAGTCGAACAATGCCCAGTCCGCTGGTGCTCGCATATCGTCCGCACACCGTCGGACTCCCGTCGTCGTGGGTCCAACGCGGACGTTGGCCGCGTCCGCCGACACCGGCTCCGGGACACGCCCATCGCCCTTGCCGGTGGAGAACGAAGAGAGCGACGCCATCCCCGCAGTTCACAGGACAAATAGTGCTGCTGTCGGCGCACTCGTCCTCTGCCAGGACCAATGGCGTCCGGTTACACGTCGTGCAGGATCGCACACGGAACTCAACCGGACGAAGAGGACACCTGCATGCGACTGATCATCCGCGCCGCACTCATCGCGGCAGCGTCGATTCCACTGGCCGTCGCCACCCCGGCACTGGCCTCTGCCGCCACGGCCGACCAGGTCACCTTCGCCTACGAGGTCAGCGGATCGGCGGTGACGAACACGATCACCAACAACTCCGGCACCGCCCTGATGTGTGCGACCTCGCTCGCGCCGGCCCCGGGCGCCGTGCTGCCGCCGGTCGAGGACGTCCTCCGCGCCGGCCAGACCCTGTACGCCAACGGCGAGGTCCAGCCGGGCACGGCGACCCAGACCGTCACGGACATCCCCGACGGCTCCTACGTCGTCCTGGCCTCCTGCAGCCCCGTCGCCGACCCGATGACCATGTGGGTCTCGGACTACCCCGGCATCGCGGACTACCTGGCGGGCATCCCGGCCATCACTGCGTTCACCGTGCAACAGGAGTCCGCCGTCGTCGCCATCCCCCAGGCCGATCCGGTCCGCCCGGGCCTCGGCGAGCTCTTCGGCAGCTGAGGCACGGCCAGCTCACCGCATCCACGCCGAAGGTCCGCACCCAATTCTGGGGCGGGCCTTCGGCGTTACTTCTTCGCCGTCGACTCGGCCACTGATTCATACCGAGGCCGGCGCACAACACGACCGGTGCCGCCCGGGCCCCCGGACAGCCATGGATGACCTGCCGTCGACCCGGTGTCGGCTGAACGGACGACACGGTGAATGTCCAGGTGCTCACGGGCGACCTCACCGCCGTGCCCTGATCGTCAGCGGGCGGCGACCAGCGCGGGCTCGGCGGGTCTCGCGTCGTTGGGTCCGACCAGGCTCGACTCCTGACCGGTCAGAGCATCCGGCGGACCCGGTCGAGCGCACGGGCCCGGCGCACCGACACCCSCGTCCACAGCGCCTGCTGGATCGCCAGCGTCGCCCAGCCGGCCAACGCCATGCCGGACAGGTTCAGCAGCAGCTGCAGGCTGCTGCCCCAGATCTCGTGACCGGCCCCGAATGCCAGGGCCAGACCCACGTTTCCCGCCGCGGGCACCGTCGTCACGGAGATGAACACCCCGGCCAGCCCAACCGACTTCGAGGAGGTCAGCGACAGCACCCCGGCGGCGGCCGCGATCACCGCCACGATGAACGACCACTTGTCGGGGGTGTAGATGAACGCGGTGTCGGGCCGCGGACCGGTGACGTCGTCGATCGTCACCCAGCCCAGCCCCCTGCCGACCAGCGCGAGGATCGCCGTGACCGCGATCGCGACCACGAACCCGACGACGAGGGTGCGGACCGCGAGCGCGAGCAGCACCCACCGTCGCCGCACCAGCGCGACCCCGAGCGCGGCGATCGCCCCGAACTCCGGCCCCAGCACCATCGCCCCGATCACCAGGATCTGCGAGTCGGTGATGATCGCGATCCCGGCGAGCAGGGTCGCCAGGGACATGAAGCTCAGGTAGGTCCAGTTGAGTTCGGTCTCCTCGTAGGAGCGCTGCGCGACCTCCGCCCACACCACGGCGTCCGCGCTGCTGCCCGGGGTGCGCAGTTCGGCGTCGAATCCGCTGCGGGAGAGCCACGCGTTGACCGGTTCGATCTCGATGCTGCCGCGGTGGTGCAGCCCGGTGGCCCGCAGCTGGTCGATCACGTCGTTGGCCGCCTCCCGGGCGATGTCGGCGTACACGACGTCGCCCGCCGGACGCAGGGCGGCGCCGCGCAGCACCGCAAGGCCGCTGACACCCGGTTCCTCGTCCAGAATCCGGAGGGCGTCGTCGGTCAGGTCGCTCGGCGCCAGAATCCGTAGATGCAGCATGCGGGTCAGTCTGCCGGGGCGGAGCAGTGATTCGCGGGATGCGCGGGGCACAAATTCGGTTTCCGGAGCGCCGACGAAGTCGATAGCATCGCGCGCCATGGCTACCCCACATCCCCACGTGTACTTCGGTGACCGCGCCTATCGACGCGGCGTGGAAACGCGGCCTCACTGATGGGCGGGTACCAGACACCCGATGCGAACGCGTCGCGCGGACCGTCGGCGTCGAATCCCGACTCGGGGCCAGGCCTGGGTCACGAAGTCGACGGTCCCCTCGAAGCCGTCCCGGTGCTCGGTGGTGCGGTTGACCTTCGTCAAGACGACGCCGGCAACGGCCGAGGGGTGCTGCCACGCCTCGGCGAACTGCTGGACTGCCCACACGCCGTCTGCGAAGCCGGCGGCGCCAAGGGGTTCGGGGTGGGCCGGGGAGATCACCCATCCGGCCGAGAGGATCCCGAGTTCAGTGGTCGAGCCGGCCGGCGGCGGGCAGTCGATGAGGACTACGTCGTAGTGGAGCACCTCACGGAAGAGAATCGACGACCAGCCACTGCACAATGCCTCCCACGTTCCACAACGCGTCTGGATTGTCGAGAGCCGCCACATACACGGCCGCAGCTTGTTCGCCGGCGACCTCACCACTTTCCCCCGACGGTGGGCTGGGCTCGAGGAACTCGGAGGGGTGCGGTCCCGGCCATGCAGGTACGTCGGCCGGGGAGATGTTGGTGTCGATGAAGCCCGGTCGGCGTACGACCACCTTGTCGGGAATGGGTATGGATTCCGCCGCCACGGTGATGTCTGTTCCCGCAGCGGCAACTTCGTTACCTCCGCTACCGCAGCCCACCACTGCGAGAGCAAGACCTGTGACTGCCAAACCCGCTACCGCACGACGTACCTGCACCGTTTGCTCCCCTCCGGTCACCTCAACCCCTGTACGAGTCCACCATCGCACGTATGGGTCGCCTGCTGACCACATACGAGAAGGTCTCAGCGGCACAGGACTGGCCTGACACGAGCAGGTGCCGAATACTCGACGCCGTGGAACATGCCGCGAGCGAGCCCGACCACCACACCGAACCCGAACTCCACGAACTGCTCGAGGAGCTCAAACGGCGTGAGCCCATCTTCCACCGCCCGGAGCTGGGCACCACGCGGGAGGACTTCAACCGACTCACCGACCCGGAATTCTGGGAGACCGGCGCCTCCGGCCGCCGCTACAGCCGCGAACACGCCTGGTCGGTCCTCGAGCAGCGATACGCGTCAGAGCCCTCGGGCCAGCTCGACGGCGACTGGCAGACCAGCGAGTTCCAGCTACGCGAAATCGCCTCGGCCACTTATCTGCTGACCTACACACTCCTGCAGGACACCAGACTCACCCGCAGGGTGACCGTATGGCAGCGCGGCGCAGGCGACTGGAAGATCCTCTACCACCAAGGAACCCTCGTCACCGACCTCGAACCGTAGGGTTCGGCTGGGCGGTCGGCCACCGCGCGCTGCGGACCTTCCGGGTCCCCTAGTCCCGGACCAGCCGCAGGCGACCGCGCATCAGGCTGCGGCCGCCGCTGCGGGCCGCCGGGGCACGCTGCGCCGCGGCGGCGATCGACACCAGTTCCGCCGTGTCGGTGATCTTCTCGCGGACCCGGTCGCGGTCGGCGCCGCGGGCGCGCTCCGCCCGGTCGATGGCCTGCCAGCCCGCCCGGTCCACGACCGCGGGTTGACGCCACCGCACCAGCGCGTCGAATTCCGCTGTGCCGGTCCGCGGGTCGGCGAGCAGTCCGTCGTTGTAGTCGTCCACCAGCGCGTTCACCGTCTCCTGCGCGCAGGACTTGTTGGTGCCGATGAAGCCCGTCGGACCGCGCTTGACCCATCCGGTGACGTAGGCGCCCGGCAGCCGCGCACCGGCGGGCGCGTCGAGCACCCGGCCCTCGCGGTTCGGGATGACGGCCGTCGCGTCGTCGAACGGCACCCCGGCCAGCGGCACGCCCCGGTAGCCGATCGAGGTGAGCACCAGTCCGGCGTCGAGCACCTCGACCTCGCCGGTCGGTTCGACCCGCACCCCGTCACCCTCGCCGGCGGCGAAGGCGTTGCGCACCAACTCCACTCCCGTCACCCGGTCGTCGCCGACGATGCGGGTGGGGCTCGACAGGTACCGCAGGGTGACCCTCCGTCCGGTTCCCCCGGACCGGGCGCGCAGGGAGCCGAGCAGGGCCAGCTTGTGTTCCACCGCGTGCGAGAGGGTGCCGTCGGCGACGGCGCGCTCGGTGGCCGGGTCCAGCACGTCGTCTCCGGCGCGGACCGCCACGTCGATGCCCGGTGTCTCCAGCAGGCCCGCGAACTCCGGCACCGTGAACGCGGACTGCGCGATGCCGCGACGTCCGACGATCACCACCTCCTCGATCTTGCTGGTGCGCAGGGCCTCGAGCGCGTGGCTCGCGATGTCGGTGCCCGCCAGCAGTTCCGGGTCCATCGTCAGGATCCGGGCCACGTCGAGCGCGACGTTGCCGTTGCCGACGACGACCGCCCGCCGGTGCGAGAAGTCGTAGGTGTCACCCGCGTGGTCGGGGTGGCCGTTGTACCAGGCCACGAAGTCCGTCGCCGAGGCGCTGCCGGCGAGCGACTCCCCCTCGACGCCGAGCTTGCGGTCCGACGACGCCCCCACCGCGTAGACCACGGCGTGGTGGCTCGCCAGCAGCTCGTCGTGCGAGAGGTCGCGGCCGACCTCGACGTTGAGGTAGTACTCGAAACCCGGCTGGGCGGCGATCTTGTCGTACAGCTCGGTGACCTGCTTGGTCTTCTGGTGGTCCGGCGCCACGCCGGCGCGCACCAGCCCGTGCGGCACCGGCAGCCGGTCGAAGACGTCGACCCGCACGCCCGGCTGGGTGAGCAGCTCGTCGGCGGCGTACATCGCCGACGGGCCCGACCCGACGACCGCCACCCGCAGCGGCGCGCGGCCGCCGCGGACCGTCGGCGCGGGGACCACCGGCGCCAGGACGGGCCGGTCCCGCTGGGTCCGGTAGAAGTCCGCGTTGATCTCCAGGAACACCCGTTGCGACGGCGCCAGTTTCGCCTCCGGGACGATCGCGTCGACCGGGCAGGCCGACACGCACGCCCCGCAGTCGACGCAGGCCGCCGGGTCGATGTGCAGCATCTCCGCCGTCAGGAAGTCGGGCTCGTCCGGCGTCGGGTGGATGCAGTTGACCGGGCACGCGTACACGCACGAGGCGTCACTGCAACAGGACTGGGTCACCACATGGGGCATGGAGGGCTTCCGATCTGGGGAGCTGGGTAGTCAGTTTCCGACGCGTCAGGCGGCGACGCGGTCCGTGCCGCGAGACGGCTCGCTGCGGTAGCGCGAGGCCTTGCCGTCGATCTTCAGCGCCTTCCACACCAGCCTCGACGCGGGGTTCATCAGTCCGCTGTCGTGGGCCAGCATCCGCACGTCGGCGAAGTAGTTGCGCAGGGACTGACGCGACTCGGGCCTGCGCCAGAACAGGTCCCGCTTGACCTGCTCGGGGATGTCGAACTCCGACCAGAACTGCTTCGGCGGGACGACGATGGCGTCGCACAGGATCCGCATGATCAGCGGCATGGCGAGCGAGGCGGCGAAGCGGCCGGGACGCGACATCATCGGGACGCGGCGACGCAGGAACTCGTGCGCGAACGAGATGTGCCGGGCCTCCTCGGCGACGTGGATCGCCATGACGCCCTTCATGATCGGGTGGATCACGCCGTCCTCGCGGAGCACGGACTTCTGCAGGTGGTCGATCGGCTCCTCGCCGGCGAGCACGCCCATGAAGAAGATCACCGGGAGGGTATTGCCGGCCAGCGGCAGGAACTGCGCGACGAACCGCAGCGGTCGGCTCATCCCCGGGGTGTCCATGCCGATCCGGTTGACCATCTCCTGGAACATCATCGTGTGGTTGCACTCTTCGATGACCTCGTGCGTGCAGTACCGGGCCTCGGGAGAGCCGTTTGGGGTCGAGAAGACGTACTGCATCATGCCGCGGATCAGGATGTTCTCGAACTGCAGGCCGACCTTGGCGACGTTGGCCTGACGCCACATCCCGATCTCGATCTGCTTCTCCAGCGACTGCGCCTGGTACCAGGGGTGGCCGCCGAGCGGGTCGGTCTCCTTCTGGAGCACCCAGCGCGGGTCGTTCGGCACGACGGCGAAGTCCGGCGCGTCCCAGTCGATGTCCTCGAAGGGGTCGAAGTGCTTGTGCACCGAGCCCTCCGACAGCCGCACGAGCATCTCGTTGTAGGCCGCGTCCGAGTCCACCAGCGGCCGTGCCGAACCGGTGCGCTCCGCCGAGATTGTCATCCGAGTCTCCTCCGTCGTTCCGGTCGCCCCGACCGTCGGCCCAGGCATCGAGTCAGTTCAGAGGACATCGCTCCGGGGGAACTCGACCTCACGGCAGTTACTGTAACCGCAAGTATCAGAGAACTCTAGTACCAGTTTCCGCGCACACCGGTCGGGCCCGGACGACGCACACGACCGGGGCTGATCGCCTGATCGGCCGCGTTTTCCACCTACGCTGTCTCCCACAGGTGACGGACAGGAGGCCGAGGTGGCAGACAAGGCGGTGGCCGTTCCGACGGTGGGCGAGGTGATGGCCGAGCTGGCCGAGCTCGAGGACCCGAAGGCTCGCGCGGTGAACGAGAAGCACGGCGACGATCACGGTCTGAATCTCGGCAAGCTGCGCGCGATCGCGAAACGGCTGAAGACGCAGCCGGAACTCGCGCGCGAGCTCTGGGCGACGGGCGACACCGCGGCGAGGCTGCTGGCGATCCTGATCTGCCGCCCGAAGGCGTTCGAGCGTGACGAGTTGGACGCGATGCTGCGCGAGGCCCGCACCCCCAAGGTGCACGACTGGCTCGTGAACTACGTGGTGAAGAAGAGCCCGCACTCCGAGCAGCTGCGCGTGGCCTGGTCCGCCGACCCGGATCCGGTGGTCGCGAGCGCCGGCTGGGCGCTGACCACCGAACGCGTGGCGAAGAAGCCCGAGGGCCTCGACCTCGCGGGACTGCTCGACGTCGTCGAGGCGCAGATGAGTGATGCCCCGGATCGCCTCCAGTGGGCGATGAACCACTGCCTGGCCCAGATCGGGATCGAGCACGCCGAGCATCGCGCCCGCGCACTCGACATCGGTGAGCGCCTGGGGGTGCTGAAGGACTACCCGACTCCCCCGAACTGCACGTCCCCGTTCGCGCCCGTCTGGATCACCGAGATGGTGCGCCGTCAGGAGGAAGTGAGTCCATGACACGCGCGCGGTGCTCGCCGCGCCAAAGYCAGAATGCGATTCCCCGGGAGGTCGAACCCCCTCAGCTGGCGGGGTCGTACCCGAACGCGCGCACCTCCTGCGCGCACCGACAGGCAACCGCGATCTTCGCAGCCCATTCCAGTGCCGCCTCGCGGGAGGGCAACTCCAGTACCGTGTAGCCGCCTTCGAGCTGCTTCGTCTGCGGGTAGGTGCCCTCGGTCACCGTGCCATCCCCATCGACCAGGACAGGCGGGACGCTCTCGTCGATTCCACCGCCGAACACCCAGACGCCGGCCTCCTTCGCCTCCTCCACCACCGCGTGCGCCGAATCCGAAACTGCCTGCAGACCCTCGTCGGGAATGTCCATGGCGCCACTCGGGAACGAGATCAGGTACTTCGTCATCGCGTCGACTCCTTCTTCTCGATTCAGGGATCGGCCCCATCCTCGCCGACGCGGGCGCGCTGCGCACAAGACTCGCTCCACCCCCAGCTGTTCCGGCGACGAGACGGCACTCGGGCCCGACTTCGCCTACCGATCTCGGGTGCGCTCGGCGGACCACGCCGCGATCTGGGTCCGGGACGTGAAGCCGAGCTTGGTCAGCACGTTCTCGACGTGACCCTGAGCGGTGCGCGGAGAGATGACCAACTGTTCGGCGATCGCCTTGTTGGTCAGTCCCTGCGCCACCAGGTCGACGACCTGTCGCTCGCGTCGGGTCAGGTTCGTCGCGACCTCCGCCGGCTCGGGTTCAACCGCTACGTCCTCCTCTCGGAGTGCGAACGCGACTGCTCCCTCGAATGTCAACTCCCGGCCGCGGCGAAGTGCCGCCTCGTACCCCCGTTCGCCGATCGCACCGACGATCTGGCGCCGGCACTCGTCGCGGTGAACGAGCAGGCTGGGAAATCGGACCGTCGGTCCGTCCACGATCTGCCACATCGCCATGGCCGAACCCCTCAAGGTCGCCGCTCGTCCGAACTCCCGCGCCGCGGCCGCAATCCATGCCAGCACGTCCAGGAACCAGGCAGCGCTCAGCGGGTCGTCCACCGACCGCGTCAACCGCAGTCCTTCCTCGAACAGCGAGACCGCTCGCGCGGGGTCGCCCCGCTGCAACTCCGCCATACCCGTGGCCCACAACGAGTAGGTCCGGAAGACGGCTTCGCCGCAGGGTTCTGTGATCGCGAGCACCTGCGTGTGCCACGCGGCAGCCCGTTCCGCGTCGCCGAGCAGTACCGTGGCCAACCCGAGACCGACCAGGTCCTCGACGATCTGCAGTCGCATGCCCTTCGAGCGGAAGACCCGGAGACTCGCCTCCAGGCATTCGACCCCTCGACCGAAGTCACCGGCTGCGACTGACAGAAGGCCCTCGACGTGAGTGATCAGGGCGTCCGACACCGCATCGTGGCCCTCCCGGTTCAGTTCACGCCCCTCCTTCACGCGGGCCATCCCGGCCTGGACATCGCCCTGCATCGAGGCGAGGGCGCTGCAGGCATACAGTGCCTCGGCGCGTTCCGCCGTCGTAGCCGCGCTCGGGCAGGCCAGTGCACGTTCCAGCC
>NZ_JBFUJP010000010.1:0-2500 GCF_056401315.1 Rhodococcus sp. P4_F5
GTGTGTTGTCTCAGATACCGCACAGTGGACGCGTAGCTTCTTTGTGGTAAGTCCTCGGCCTATTAGTACCAGTCACCTACACCCATTACTGGGCTTCCAGTTCCGGCCTATCAACCCGGTGGTCTGCCGGGGGCCTTACCCCACAAGTGGGTGAGAAACCTCATCTTGGAACAGGCTTCCCGCTTAGATGCTTTCAGCGGTTATCCCTTCCGAACGTAGCCAACCAGCAGTGCCCTTGGCAGGACAACTGGCACACCAGAGGTTCGTCCGTCCCGGTCCTCTCGTACTAGGGACAGCCTTCCTCAAGTTTCTAACGCGCGCGGCGGATAGAGACCGAACTGTCTCACGACGTTCTAAACCCAGCTCGCGTGCCGCTTTAATGGGCGAACAGCCCAACCCTTGGGACCTACTCCAGCCCCAGGATGCGACGAGCCGACATCGAGGTGCCAAACCATCCCGTCGATATGGACTCTTGGGGAAGATCAGCCTGTTATCCCCGGGGTACCTTTTATCCGTTGAGCGACACCGCTTCCACTTGCCGGTGCCGGATCACTAGTCCCGACTTTCGTCCCTGCTCGACCTGTCAGTCTCACAGTCAAGCTCCCTTGTGCACTTGCACTCGACACCTGATTGCCAACCAGGCTGAGGGAACCTTTGGGCGCCTCCGTTACATTTTGGGAGGCAACCGCCCCAGTTAAACTACCCACCAGGCACTGTCCCTGAACCAGATCATGGTCCGAGGTTAGAGGTCCAATACGATCAGAGTGGTATTTCAACAACGACTCCACGAACACTGGCGTGCCCGCTTCACAGTCTCCCACCTATCCTACACAAACCGAACCGAACACCAATACCAAGCTATAGTGAAGGTCCCGGGGTCTTTTCGTCCTGCCGCGCGTAACGAGCATCTTTACTCGTAATGCAATTTCGCCGAGTCTATGGTTGAGACAGCTGAGAAGTCGTTACGCCATTCGTGCAGGTCGGAACTTACCCGACAAGGAATTTCGCTACCTTAGGATGGTTATAGTTACCACCGCCGTTTACTGGGGCTTAAATTCTCAGCTTCGCCCCGAAGGGCTAACCGGTCCTCTTAACCTTCCAGCACCGGGCAGGCGTCAGTCCGTATACATCGTCTTACGACTTCGCACGGACCTGTGTTTTTAGTAAACAGTCGCTTCTCACTGGTCTCTGCGGCCCCAACCAGCTCAGGAAGCAAGTTCCGTCACCAGCCGAGGCCCCCCTTCTCCCGAAGTTACGGGGGCATTTTGCCGAGTTCCTTAACCATAGTTATCTCGATCGCCTTAGTATTCTCTACCTGACCACCTGTGTCGGTTTGGGGTACGGGCCGTGTGAAAGCTCGCTAGAGGCTTTTCTCGGCAGCATAGGATCACTGAATTCACCTCAACGGCTACGCATCACGTCTCAGGATATGTGCGACACGGATTTGCCTATGTCACTCCCTACACGCTTACACCAGTACTACCACTCACTGGCCCAGCTACCTTCCTGCGTCACCCCATCGCTTGGCTACTACCAGATCAGGTCCCGCGCATCCCCCGACCACATTCCCGAAGGAACACAGCCGGCTTCAGGGCGGTTAGTATCACTGATTCACCATGGGCGCGTTCACACGGGTACGGGAATATCAACCCGTTGTCCATCGGCTACGCCTGTCGGCCTCGTCTTAGGTCCCGACTCACCCTGGGCGGATTAACCTGGCCCAGGAACCCTTGGTCATTCGGCGGAAGAGTTTCTCACTCTTCTTTCGCTACTCATGCCTGCATTCTCACTCGTGCAGCCTCCACACCTGGATCACTCCGGCGCTTCCATGGCTGCACGACGCTCCCCTACCCATCCATACCACTGCCGGCCTTCCCGCAGGAAAACCGAGGTGTATTGCATGAATGCCGCAGCTTCGGTGGTGTACTTGAGCCCCGCTACATTGTCGGCGCAGGATCACTTGACCAGTGAGCTATTACGCACTCTTTCAAGGGTGGCTGCTTCTAAGCCAACCTCCTGGTTGTCTTCGCGACCCCACATCCTTTTCCACTTAGTACACGCTTAGGGACCTTAGCTGGCGATCTGGGCTGTTTCCCTCTCGACTACGAACCTTATCGCCCGCAGTCTCACTGCCGCGCTCTCACTCACCGGCATTCGGAGTTTGGCTGATTTCGGTAAGCTTGTGGGCCCCCTAGACCATCCAGTAGCTCTACCTCCGGTGAGAAACACGCGACGCTGCACCTAAATGCATTTCGGGGAGAACCAGCTATCACGGAGTTTGATTGGCCTTTCACCCCTACCCACAACTCATCCCCTCAGTTTTCAACCTAAGTGGGTTCGGGCCTCCACGACGTCTTACCGTCGCTTCACCCTGGCCATGGGTAGATCACTCCGCTTCGGGTCTAGAGCATGCGACTGGACCGCCCTATTCGGACTCGCTTTCGCTACGGCTGCCCCACACGGGTTAACCTCGCCACATGCCACTAACTCGCAGGCTCAT